>JAKEGN010000036.1 GCA_022615525.1 Woeseiaceae bacterium | reverse complement strand
GAGTTCAGTGGCTGGGCCGAGGGCCTCGATCCCTGGACACCGGTCATCCGGAACGGAAAACTGTACGGACGCGGCGGTGCCGACGATGGTTACGCGACCTTCGGTTCGCTGACGGCCATCCGTGCCTTGCAGGAACAAGGCATTCCGCATGCGCATTGTGTGGTGCTGATTGAAGGCTGCGAGGAAAGCGGCAGCTTCGACCTGCCCTTCTACATCGATCTGTTGAAGGACCGGATCGGCTCGCCGAGCCTGGTCGTCTGTCTGGACGCCGAGTGCGGGAATTACGAGCAGCTCTGGTGCACGACGTCGTTGCGCGGCAATCTCACCGGCAAACTGAAGGTCGAGGTCCTCACCGAAGGCGTGCACTCGGGCAGCGCCAGCGGCATCGTGCCTTCGAGCTTTCGCCTGCTGCGGCAATTGCTGAGCCGCATCGAGGACGAGGCGACCGGCGAACTGCTGCCGACAGCGCTGCACGTGAAAATCCCGGCGCAACGCCAGAAACAGGCGGAGAAAGCGGCCAGGGTGCTCAAGGACTCGGTGCACCGGCGCTATCCCTGGGCGGTCAAAGGTGCAAAGCCCGCCGGGTCGTCGCTCGAGTTGTTGCTGAACAATACCTGGCGGCCGACCTTGAGCGTCACCGGCGCCGACGGGCTTCCGGCACTGGTGAATGCCGGCAACGTCCTGCTGCCCCGGACGACGCTGAAGCTGTCCTTCCGCCTGCCCCCGACCTGCGATCCGAAGAAGGCGGCAACGGCCGTCAAGAAAGCGCTGGAGCGCAACAAACCGAAACTCGCCAATGTCAGCTTCGACGTCGATTCCGCGATGGGCGGCTGGAACGCGCCGGAAGTCGCAGACTGGCTGGCCACGTCGATGCAAAAGGCTTCGAACACCTATTTCGGCAAGCCATCGATGTACATGGGAACAGGCGGAACGATTCCGTTCATGGGCATGCTGGGGGAGAAATTCCCGAAGGCGCAGTTCCTGGTCACCGGGTTGCTCGGACCGAACTCGAACGCGCACGGCCCGAACGAGTTCCTGCACATCGAAACGGGCAAACGCCTGACAGGCTGCGTTGCCCAGGTCCTCGCCGATCATTTCAGGCGGCATACCGAATAATCGCAACCGATCGTTGCCATCCAAGGCACGACCGGGATCGCGGTCGCGAGCACTGCTCGCTCCTACAGCAGTCATTCTAGAACAATCGCAGCGCGAAGAAGGCCAACGCGCAGATCGCGAGGACCGCTACGCTGGTCCAGCTCCAGGCGGTAAGGGCTTTCCCCGGGCGCATGGCTGCGGGAACAGCGCTCGAGGTGACCGCACGGTAGCTGTAATAGGCGAGCGCCGGGGCGGCGACGAATCCGGCCCCGGTCGCAAAGTCGATATAGGTCGTGAACCCCCGCATCAGAAACAGCAGCAGAAAGATCACGCCGGCGACCTGGATGAGGAGAAATGCGCTGTAGCGGGACCGCGCATCCGCTTTACTCCCTGCAATGAGAGAGACAAGCTGATTGCTGACCCTTGGCAAGGCATCGAGAAGTGTCAGCAGGGTCGACCACATTACGGCAATCGCCGCCGTCGCAATGACCGGATACGACCAGTCACCTATCACGGTCGTGAAAATCGACAGGAGTTCGGTTGCGAAAGCGCCGGCGGTTTGCGGTACCACGCGTTCGGTCTGAAACAGCACCGCCGTCCCGAGCACGAGAAAACAGAGCGCGATCGCCAGCGTGAGGCCGTAACCGACCTTGAGGTCCAGCAATGCCTGCCTGTGATCGAACTGCGCGGGCGCCGCACGGCGCTTCTCGCAGATCCACATGGAATGAAAGACGGCGCCGGTCATCGGCATCGGCATCCAGCCGGCGGCAGCGATTATGAAGGCGGCAGAAGCCCGATCCGGCGTGATTGCAGCAAATACCTCGCGCTGGTCGCTGCCCAGTAGCGGCAATGCGAGGAGCATCGCGAGCACCGATAACGCGCAGAACAGCACGACCAGCATGCGCACGATGCGTTCGGCTTTCATGTAACGGCCGTTCAGCAGCAGCGCTGCAGTCAACACCGTCAGCATTGCCGCCACCTGCGGTCCGCTGAAAGGTAAATCGAAGACACTGATGAACAATCCGGCCGTCACCAGCGCGACCGCCGCAGTTGCGACGAACATATCGAGAAAAAATGCCACCGCGAGCCAGGCGAGTGCGAGGCGATTGTGAGCGGCGAAGCCCTTGACCAGGCTCTCACCGGTTGCCGATGCATAGTCCACGGCAAAGCGAAACGCCGGGTACTTGAGCACGACGATCAGGGTGATGATAAGCGCAAACGAAAATCCATAGTCGGCGCCGGCGCGCGTGGATTGCACAAGATGCGACACACCGATCGCAATGGCCGCCAGCATCATGCCGGGACCCAGCCTGGCGAACCAGGAAACGGGATCGGAACGCATTTTTCGCAATCGGGGTCAGACCCCGATTTCGTGCCCCGGCTTTATTCCCATTCGTAGGTGAAGCGCATGCCCGCGGTCCGCGGCCGGCGATGGCCGAAGAAGTGCGAGGGGTTGATGCCGCCGTTGTTGTTCAGGCCGTCATAGGTGAACTCGTCAGTCAGGTTTTCGACGTAGGCACCGATGCCCCAGTTCGCCGGGCTGCGGTAATTGATGCGGAACGCCAGCTCGGTATTGGAGGGAATCATGGTTTCGGCCAGGCCCTCCCAGCCGCCGCCGCGCTCCGACTCGTAAATCGCATCGATGCTCGCCTTGATCTCGCCCTGGCCGAGGTCGAAGTAGCCGTTCAAAACTGCGGCGCCTGTGTATTCGGGCGCCCAGAACAACGGGGATCCCTCGCATCCGTTCGGATCCGGCAGGCCGCAGATGCTTTGCAGCTCGGTGGCTTCGCTGTCCAGCCACGACAGCGCAAGGAAGAAGTCGAAATTCTCGCCAAACGCCATGGTCACCGAGCCTTCGAGGCCCTTGCTCTTGACCTTGCCGACGTTCTCCACGTTCGATGCTCCACCGTCAAATACCACGACCTGCAGGTCCTGGTAGTCGTAGTAGAAGGCGTTGACGTTGAAGATCATGGCGCCATCGAGCAAGGTGTCCTTGTAACCGATTTCGTAAGAGTCCGCGACTTCGGGGTTGAAGGTGTTGGGCAAAGCGCCGTCCGCCTGGCTCACGTCCGTTGTGTTACCACCGATGCCGTTACCATCCGCATCCGTAAGCGCGAAACTACCGAAACCGCCCGATTTGAATCCTTCGGTATAACTCGCGTACACCAGCGCCGTATCCGTGGGCTGGAAACGCAGCATGAATCGCAATTGCGTGTCGTCCCAGCTTTGCGTGTCCGTAATGTCCCCGGCCGTCGAGAACCCGTACGCCCAGTAGGCACCGAGTTCGCTGACCGGGGTAGGCACGTTGATCGTGAAGTCCTTCTCGTCATCGGTATAACGCACGCCGACACCGACGTCCCAGTTGTCACTCAAAGCGTAGGTCAGATCGACGTAGGTGGACCAGCCCGTGTACTTGCCGACGATGCGTCCCGACTCCGTGAGATTGCCATCGGCGCTCGGTGTGAATACGTAGCCGTAATAGTTGTACAGGTCGACGCAGCCGGTAAAGGTCTGGCCGCCGTTGTAGTAATAGCCGTAATACTGGCAAAAATAGTCTTCCTGACCGGTGAAGGTGAATCGCGCGTCGATCTCTTCCTGGTAGAACGACACGCCCGCGTACCAGGACAACGGTCCATCGGTATCCGAGGTCAGGCGCAGCTCCTGCTGCACGTAATCGCCGGTCTGGTCCTGGCGGTAGTTGACGATCGACAGCGGCGTGCCGTCGTAGTCTTCGTTGTAGAAGTAGTCGTGGTCCTTGTAGCCGGTCAGCGATGTCAGCGTCGCGAAGTCGAAGTCGTAGTCGAGACGCAGGCCGAGTGTAAGTATGGTTGCATCGTCGTTGTCGCCGCCCGACTGGTCGCTATCGGTATCGCGCTCGTCGCCACGCAGCGGCACGTCGCCGAGCGCCGCCTCGAAAGTCTCCCAGATATCCCCGACCTCGATTGCGCGGTACACCGAGCCGGATTGCTTGCGGTCCTCGTATTCCACGGTGGTATCGATACTCAGGGCTTCGTTCTCGTAACGCGTGGACCAGCGTATCGCGGCTTTCTCGTGCTCGATCAGGTCGGTGTCATTGAAAAAATTGTGCACAAAGCCGTCTTCCTGAGAGTAATAACCGGCAAAGCGCATGGCAAAACTGTCGCTGAGCGGTACATTGATAGCGCCTTCGCCGACGGCATGGCTGCGCTCCCCGATATCCAGGTCGAAGTAGCCGCTCAGGTCGCCACCCACTTCGGCTTTCTTGGTATGCACGCTGAACGCACCGCCGATGGAGTTGCGGCCGAACAGGAAACCCTGCGGGCCGCGCAGGATCTCGGCGCGATCGATGTCGTAAAGGCTGGTTACAGCGGAACCATTGCGGCCTTCGTACAATTCGTTTTTGAAGAATGCAGCGGACGGGTCGCCTCCGACACCGAAGTCCTGGGTGCGGATGCCGCGCACGCTGATGGCATCGATGAAACTGTCCTGGCTGTTGCCGGTGACGCCCGGTGTGAATGCCACCAGGTCCTTGACGTCGTTCAGATTGACGTCGCGGCTGAATTCCCCGGTGATTGCCGTGATCGCGAGCGGCACATCCTGCACGGATTCGGCACGCCGGGTTGCGGTGACGGTAATTTCCTCGATGACCTGCGCTTCGGCTACGCCCAGCGCACCACTCATGATGGCGACAGTCACGGCTTTCGAAATCGCCGAACGCCTGACTTGCGGCAACTGCATTGCGGACACAGACGCAGGCCTGCTGCGCTGCTCGTGCCTGGCCCTCGTGGATGCGCGATGCATGTCCTATCTCCTTGTTTTTATTAACTTATTTCGGGTGACCGATATCTTTCCGGGAGCCCCGACGTATCCTGCCACCCAATTGAATCCGGTACATTGTTCTCCCCGCGTGCTGTAACTGTCAATTCGGCATTTCAACTCGTGCCGTCCGCAGCTCCTCGAGCATCGGGGCAAGTTGTGTTTCGTACCGTCGCCAGCGGCCGATCGAACGCGTGTGCGCCGGTTCACGTACCTGTACGGCACTGGCGGTCGATACCGCTGTCTTCTGCTCGTGAAAATTGAGACAGCCCTCGTCCCAGGGAAGTTCGAGGTAGTCGATCAGCGCACGTGCATTGCTTTCGAGGTCCCGGACCGTGTCCTCGTAGACTATATCGTGGAATCGGCCCGGAAAGCGCTCGCGCAGGACCCGCATCAGGTGCCAGTAACGCGCATGATGTCTCGCCATCTCCCGCTGATCGTAGGAATGCAGGTACGCATCCGCAAACAACTGCTTGTAGCTCGAGAACGAGGCATCCCGGGGATCGCGCACCAGGTGCACGATCTTTGCGTTGGGCAGCGCTTTCAGTATCAACGGTATGTACAGGTAGTTCTGCGGCAACTTGTCGATGAAGTGCGGTGTAATGCCTTGCATCTTCCGCGTGGTTTCCAGGTACATGCCGCCGATCTTGCGTGCATCGAGCTTCATCGCCTCACGGAACAAGCCGGCCGAGAATCGTTTCGGGTCCTGGAAATTGCTCAAGCGGCGTATGGCAAGACCGAACTGTTGCAGCTCGCCGGCCGAATGCACCTGTGGATGACTGCTGATGATGCGCTCGATGAGCGTGGTGCCGCTGCGCGGCTGTCCCAGGACGAAAATGGGTGCGCTGCTTCCGTGCCCCGGCTCGCCGGAGGCCAGCCAGTCTTCCGTGAAATTCTGCGTGAGAAAATCGAACATCTCGATCTCGGCTTGTTCGTCATACTCAACGGTAAGGCGGCGCTGCTCGGCGCCCTTGCTGAAAGCCGCGAACGCCACATCCCATTCCTCGAGGTCCTCGCACTCCTTGCCGATCGCGTACCAATAAAACGCCAGTGCGCGCGGATGAACTCCCGGCTTCCGGGCCAGCTCGCGCATTTGCTCAATGTGCCTGTGATCCATTGCTTTTTTGGCCGCGGACAGCGACCAGTGCGCCTGCGGACTGTCCGGCTGCAGACCAATGATCTGCTCGAAAATCCGTTGCGCCTCGGCCGTGAGGCCGTGGTAGACGAGGTTGTTGGCAAGATTCTGCAGGAATGGCGTGTGTTTCGGCGCTTTACCGGTCGCAAGCTCGTAGTAGCGCTTTGCATCGTCGTACTCGCCCATCAGCGAGGCGACAGTGCCTAGCAGGTCGCTGACCATCGGGTCTTCAGATCGCACTTTCTCCGCTTCACGCAAGGCCAAGTCCGCGAGATTCACCTGGCCCTCGCCCATGTAGAGCTTGGCAAGATGCGCCCACGCCGCCGCGTGCGCCGGGTCGAGCTTGGTGACGGAGCCAAAAGCGCTGAACGCGTTCCTTCGGTCCTTTGCCTCGAGCGCCACCAGCCCGACCAGGAAATGCGCCTGCACGAGGTCCGGTTTGATGCGAATCGCCTGCTGGCAGCACGCCGCTGCTGCACGGATATCGCCTTTCTCCAGCAAATCGAATCCGCGATTCAGCAATGCACGAAGTTCCTGCTGTTGCGATTGTGGTGCCGGCATATGGAGTCGTTTGTCGCGTAGTCGATCGATTCTGTTCGCCAGCAGTATAGGCACAGGTGGCAGTCAAGTCAGCTGCGCTGATTGGCGCTGCCAATTCGGCGTTTTCCCGTACAATGCCGCGCCATGATCCAGTTCAACCAGCTCGCGCTGCGCCGCGGCGTCAAACTGCTGCTCGAAGAAGTGACCTTGCAGATACATGCCGGTCAGAAGGTCGGCATTACCGGTGCGAACGGCAGCGGCAAGTCCAGCCTTTTCTCTTTGATTCTCGGCGAGATCGGCCCCGATGGCGGCGATCTTCAGCTGCCTGCGGACTGGGTGATCGCACACATTGCCCAGCAGACCCCATCGGATACCCGTGCCTGCCTGGAGTACGTGCTGGATGGCGACCAGGAACTTCGCAAAATAGAGATGATGCTGCAAGACGCGGAGCTGCATCACGACGGCGAGGCGCTCGCGCACCTGCACGCAGAGTTCGCTCACATCGATGGGTACACCGCAAGAAGCCGGGCCGGGCAACTGCTGCACGGGCTCGGGTTCACGACGGCCGATGAGCAGCGGCCGGTCAATGAGTTTTCCGGCGGATGGCGCATGCGCCTCAATGTCGCACGGGCGCTCATGTGCCGTTCCTCCTTGCTGCTGCTCGACGAGCCGACCAATCACCTCGACCTCGACACCGTCATCTGGCTGGAAGGCTGGCTGCGTAACTATCCGGGAACGCTGTTGCTCATCTCCCATGACCGCGACTTTCTCGATTCCGTCGTCGGCCACATCCTCAATATCGAGAACCGGCATGCGACGCTTTACTCCGGCAACTATTCGGCGTTCGAACGCATCCGCGCCGAGCGGCTCGCCCACCAGCAGTCGCAATTCGAGAAGCAGCAGCGCGAAGTGGCCCATATTCGTTCGTTCATCGACCGTTTTCGCGCCAAGGCATCGAAGGCGCGGCAGGCGCAAAGCCGGATCAAGGCGCTGGAGCGCATGCAGCTCATCGCGCCTGCGCATGTCGACTCACCTTTTCATTTCTCGCTGCTCGAGCCCATAAAGCTCCCGCGGCCGTTGCTGCGCATGGATCACGCCGCCGTCGGCTACGGCTCTACGACCGTCTTGTCCGATGTACGGCTCAGCCTCTCGCCAGGCGATCGGATCGGGTTACTGGGTCGTAACGGTGCCGGCAAATCCACCCTGATCAAGCTGCTCGCCGGCACGCTGGAATTGCAGAGCGGCGAGTTGATTCGGGCAAACGATCTCGAGACAGGCTATTTCGCACAGCACCAGGTCGAGCAGCTGCGGCCGGATCGCACACCGCTCGAGCACCTGTATGAGCTGGCGCCGCGGGCGCGTGAACTGGAACTCAGGAACTACCTGGGCGGTTTCGGTTTTTCCGGCGACACCGTGCTCATGCCAACGGGACCGTTCTCCGGCGGCGAGAAATCGCGGCTCGCACTGGCATTGCTCGTGTATCACCGGCCGAACCTCCTGCTGCTCGATGAGCCGACCAATCACCTCGACCTGGAAATGCGCCAGGCACTCGCCACGGCGCTGCAGGATTTTTCGGGCGCTATGGTGATCGTGTCCCATGACAGGCACCTGTTGAGGGTGACGACCGATCAACTGTTGCTGGTGCACGATGGCGAGGTGTCCGAGTTCGAAGGCAGCCTCGATGACTATCCGGCCTGGCTGGCCTCGCAGAACAAGGCGGGCGGTAACCTGTTTCGTTCCCCCACCCCGCAGCCCCCCGTCGACGACAGGAAGGACAGGAAGCGGCGCGAGGCCGAGCAACGCCAGCGCCTGCGGCCGCTGAACCGCCGCATCGAGAAGGCCGAGGCGGCGATTGCGGCATTGCAATCGAGGAAAAGGGCGCTGGAGGCAAAGCTGGCCGAGGCTGGACTGTACGAGGCAGGATGCAGGGACGAGTTGCGATCGGTGCTGGAGGAGCAGGCCGATGTGAACTGGCAACTCGCGAAAGAGGAAGCGAACTGGCTGGTAGCGCAGGAGGAACTCGAACGGGTCGGCCAGGGAAGCTCTGATTAATTCGTCGTTGCGAGGAGCGAAGCGACGATGCAATCTGCAAAGCGCGTTATACAAAGCACAAGATTGCTTCGCTGCGCTCGCAATGACCGCACTTTCGAACAAATCAGAGCATCCCTGGGTTGGCGCGGGCAAAAAAATGGCCAAGTTTTTCGCTACAATTGCGCATTGAATCAGCGACGGGCCCCTGCATGGACGACGTTTCGGCGACAAAAATCAGCAGCGGCAGCGATTACATCGAGAGCCTGCGCGACCGGGACCTGACGATTTACTATCTCGGCGCTCTGGTTAAGGATCCTGTCGAGCACCCGGTGATCCGGCCGTCGATCAACGCGGTGGCCGAAACCTACGATCTTGCATTGCGCGACCCGGAGCTTGCGTCCGTCATCTCGCCGCTCACCGGCGAGCGCATCAGCCGCTTCCTGCACATCGCTGAAAGCGCGGCCGATCTCGTCATGCAGAACAAGATGCAGCGGCGCCTCGGGCAGCTCACCGGAACCTGTTTCCAGCGCTGCGTCGGCATGGACGCAATAAATTCGCTGCATTCGGTCACGTTCGAGATCGATGCGGCATACGGGACGAGCTACCACCGGCGATTCCTCGATTTCGTGTCGATGGTGCAAAAGCGCGGTTACGTGATCGGCGGCGCCATGACCGACGTCAAGGGCGATCGGGGTAAAGCACCGCACCAGCAGGATGACACCGACCTGTTCGTCCACGTCAGCAAACGCAGCGATGAGGGTGTCTGGATCCGGGGCGCCAAGGCACACCAGACAGGCTGCATCAATTCCCACTGGATGATGGTCATGCCCACGCTGCGACTGACCGACAAGGACAGGGACTTTGCCATCATTGCGGCGATACCGGTCGATGCGCCTGGCATAACCTACATCTACGGCCGGCAATCCTGTGATACGCGCGCGATGGAGCCCGGCGACATGGACTCCGGCAATGCACGTTTCGCCGGCCAGGAAGCGATGGTTATCTTCGATGACGTGTTCGTGCCTCATGACAGGATATTCATGGATGGTGAATTCGAATTCGCATCCACGCTGGTGGAACGCTTCACCTGCTACCACCGCCGCAGCTACGTGTGCAAGTCTGGCGTCGGCGATGTGCTTATCGGTGCGGCCGCGACCATCGCAGACTACAACGGCGTCGAGAAGTCATCGCACATCCGCGATAAACTGGTGGAGATGACACACCTCAACGAAACGATCTACAGTACCGGCATCGCCTCCAGCTACCAGGCATCGAAGATGAAGTCCGGCGTCTGGCAGAACGACAACATGATCGCCAACGTGTGCAAGCACCATGTCACCCGTATTCCCTACGAAATCGGCCGGCTGGCCCAGGACCTCGCCGGCGGCATCGTGGCCACGGCGCCCTCGCAACAGGACCTGGATAATCCGGTAATCGGCGAGCTGATCCGCAAGTACCTGAAAGGGCGCAAGGAAATTGCCACCGAGGATAGGTTGCGCATCGTCCGCCTGATCGAGAACATGACACTGGGCCGGAATGCCGTCGGTTACCTTACCGAGTCCATGCATGGCGCGGGATCGCCGCAGGCTCAGCGGGTGCAGATCGCGCGTGAGATGCAGATCGAGTTCAAGAAATCGCTGGCGAAGACACTGGCCGGGATTGCGCCGGATTCCGCCGAAGAAATCAGCGAGGACCTGGGCGACTACATGGCTGCCGTGTTTCGCGCAATTCCGTCAGACAAGAACGAATAAACCGCTCGAAAGGAGCAAGGCATGGCGACAACCATCAAGGCAGCGGAGTTGCCGGGCCTGGTCGGACAGGAGTTCCCTCCGTCCCCGTGGATAGAAATCACCCAGGAACGGGTCAATCTCTTTGCGGATGCGACAAACGATCACCAGTTCATCCACGTGGATCCGGACAAGGCGGCAAGAACGCCTTTCGGCGGGACGATTGCCCACGGTTTCCTGTCGCTGTCGCTGCTGTCCTACCTGAACGCGCAAAGCGCAATGATTCCGGAGGGGCTGGTGATGGCCGTCAACTACGGTTCAGACAAGGTCCGTTACCTGGCCCCGGTCCGGGTTGGGAAACGCATCCGCTCACGGCAGAAACTGCTCGAGGCATCTGAGAAGAGGCCGGGACAATGGCTTGCCAAGACCGCCGTCACGGTGGAAATCGAGGGCGAAAGCACGCCCGCCTTGGTTGCCGAGATCCTGTCCCTGTACATTGTCCGGTAAACGCTCGGGAATTTGTCAGCACTTTTAGGGAATGAACATGACTATCAGGATGGATGGCCAGGTGGCCATTGTTACCGGCGCAGGGCGCGGCCTCGGCCGCTGCCATGCGCTCGCGCTCGCGAAGCGAGGCGCGAAAATTCTGGTCAATGACCTTGCGGATGCGAGCGGCAGCTCGGCGAATGCCGATAATGTCGTCGCCGAGATCCGCTCAGCCGGTGGCGACGCACTGTCCAATGGCGGCAACGTGGCCGATGGCGCGCAGGTCGAGGCCATGGTCCGGCAGGCGATGAGCAAATGGGGCCGCGTCGACATCCTGGTGAACAACGCGGGCATCCTGCGGGACAAGTCCTTCGTCAAGATGACCATGGACGAGTTCCGGCTCGTGATCGACGTGCACCTGATCGGCACGGCGAACTGCACCAAGGCCGTCTGGGAGATCATGCGGGAGCAAAAGTACGGCCGCATCATTTTTACGACCTCGAGCACCGGCCTGTACGGCAATTTCGGCCAGGCAAACTACGGCGCAGCCAAGATGGCGATGGTCGGGCTGATGAACACCCTGCACCTCGAAGGCCAGAAGTACGATATCCGCGTCAATTGCCTGGCCCCGGCCGCAGGGACGGCGATGACCGACGGACTGATGACGAAGAAGGTATTCGAGCTGCTGGCGCCGGAGTCCGTAAGTCACGGCGTAGTGTTCCTGGCCGGCAGGGATGCGCCGAGCCGTACGGTACTCTGTGCGGGCGGCGGCTCTTTTGCCGTGTACAAGGCTTTCGAAACCGAGGGCGTGAACCTGCACCCGGACAAGCTCAGTGCGGAGGGTGTGGCCGCGGCCTGGGATGCGATCAACGACGAGAAAAACATGAAGTCGCTGCAAAGCGGTTTCGAACAATCGAGCAAGTTCGCGATCCAGGGAGCTGCGAAACTCGGCATCGACCTGGCAACGTAAAGACCGGACAAAGGTATCACCCATGCGTGAAGCTGCAATCGTTGCAACCGCCCGTACGCCTATAGGCAAGGCCTATCGCGGTGCATTCAACAACACGGAAGCGCCGACGCTCGGCGGGCATGCGATTCGCCATGCCGTAATGCGCGCCGGCATCGATCCGGCAGAGGTCGAGGACGTCATCATGGGCTGCGCCATGCAGCAGGGGACCCAGGGCCTGAACCTCGGCCGGCAGGCAGCACTGGCTGCGGGCCTGCCGGTGACCACCGCCGGTATGACCGTGGACCGGCAGTGTTCCTCCGGCATGATGGCGATCGCACTCGCCGCAAAAACCGTGATTGTCGATGGCGTGGACATCATGGTAGGGGGCGGCCTCGAATCGATAAGCCTGGTGCAGAACGAGCATATGAACCTGTTTCGCGCGAAGGACCCGCGGTTGCTGGAAATGCACGAGCATGTCTACATGCCGATGATCGACACCGCCGAAGTCGTTGCCCGGCGTTACTCGATCAGCCGCGCTTCGCAGGACGAATATGCGTTGCAGAGTCAGCAGCGCACGGCGGCAGCGCAGG
>JAKEGN010000247.1 GCA_022615525.1 Woeseiaceae bacterium | reverse complement strand
GTCATGAGCCCCGATTTCGGTCCATCCGAAAGATTCGCCGTATCGCCCGGCGATGAGCAAGACGGCTACCTGCATATGCCGGCAGGGCAGAGCGGTCACCCCATGTCCGATTTCTACCGGGAGGGGCACGTGGCCTGGGTGGAGGGGCATGCAACGCCCTTTCTGCCAGGTACGACCGTGCATACCCTGATTCTTGACGCCGCAAGTCCCTGACGGGCCTGCCCTTGTTCCCGCGCTGCGCTGCGGGGATACTGTGGACTGCGGCAGGAGCTGCTACGGAACTACAAATGGCCGATAAAAAGTTCAGCGGAACAAGCACTTATATAGCGACTGACGACCTGATGATGGCCGTGAACGCGGCCGTTACCCTGCAGCGACCGATTCTGGTCAAGGGTGAGCCGGGTACCGGCAAGACGCAGCTTGCCGTCGAAGTGGCAACTGCTCTCGGACATCCGCTGTTCGAATGGCATATCAAGTCGACCACCAAGGCCCAGCAAGGCTTGTACGACTACGATGCAGTCGCGCGGCTGCGCGATTCCCAGCTCGGTGATGACCGCGTCCACGATATCGCGAATTATATTGTCAGGGGCAAAGTCTGGGATGCATTCGAATCCCACGTGCGACCGGTGTTGCTCATCGACGAGATAGACAAGGCCGATATCGAATTCCCGAATGACCTTCTTCAGGAACTCGACCGCATGGAGTTCTTCGTCTATGAGACGAAGCAGTTGGTGAAAGCGCGGCACCGCCCGATCATCATCATCACCAGCAACAACGAGAAGGAACTGCCGGATGCGTTTCTGCGTCGCTGCTTCTTCCACTACATCAGGTTTCCGGACAAGGAGACGATGGAACGGATCGTCGGCGTGCATTTTCCGAACCTCAAGAAGCAACTGCTAAGGGAAGCGCTCGAAGCGTTCTACAGGATCCGGGAGGTGCCTGGCCTTAAGAAAAAACCATCGACGTCCGAATTGCTCGACTGGATCAAGTTGCTGCTGGCCGAGGACATTCCTCCGGAGGCATTGCGCAGCGAAGATTCCCGCAAGTCCGTTCCACCTATGTACGGTGCATTGCTCAAGAACGAACAGGACGTGCATCTGTTCGAGCAGCTGGTGTTCCTGGATCGCCGCTCGCGGACCCAGTAAGGCCGGTACCGATCGTGCTGACGCGATTCTTCTTCATGCTGCGTGAAGGCGGCCTCAAGCCGTCGATCACGGAGTTGCTGACGCTGCTCGAGGCACTGAAAGCCGGCGTTGCCGGTACCAGCGTCGACGATTTCTACTTCCTGTCACGGTCCTGCCTGGTCAAGGATGAAACGCTCTTCGACCGGTTCGACCAGGTATTTGCCGCTCATTTTCACGGTATCGAGGACGCCTTCCGAGCACTGGTCACGGATGTGCCCGAGGAATGGCTGCGCAAGCAGGCAGAGTTGTTGTTGAGCGACGAAGAACGAGCTCGAATCCAGGCACTCGGCGGTTTCGAACAACTGATGGAGGCGCTGCGTGAGCGACTGGACGAGCAGCGGGGACGGCACGAGGGTGGCAGTAAATGGATCGGTACGGCCGGTACTTCACCATTCGGCGCGTATGGTTACAATCCCGAGGGTGTAAGGATCGGGCAACAAGGCTCGCGCAACCGGCGTGCTGCGAAAGTATGGGATCGACGGGAGTATCGCAATCTCGATGATCAGGTCGAGCTCGGGACACGCAACATCAAACTCGCCCTGCGCAAGCTCCGAAAATTCGCGCGGGAAGGAGCAGCAGACCAGCTGGATCTGGACGACACGATTGACAAGACGGCCCGAAACGCCGGCTTACTGGATATTCGAATGGTCCCCGAGCGGCACAATGCCATCAAGGTACTGTTGTGTCTCGACATAGGCGGCTCGATGGACGATCACGTCCGCGTTTGCGAAGAGATGTTCTCGGCGGCACGGAGCGAATTCAAACATCTGGAATATTTTTATTTTCACAATTTCGTCTATGAAAGCCTGTGGAAAGATAACCGGCGCCGGCACGCGGAAAAGATTCCGACCTCGCAGATTACCCACAAATACGGATCGGACTACAAGCTCGTATTCGTCGGCGATGCGACCATGAGCCCTTACGAGATTGTCTACCCCGGCGGAAGTGTCGAGCATTGGAACGAAGAGGCTGGCTCGGTCTGGATCAAACGGCTGCTGAAGACCTATCCCAAGGCGATCTGGCTCAATCCGGAACCACGCCAGCGCTGGGACTATACACCTTCGATCAAACTGACTCGCGAGCTGATGGACGACAGGATGTTCCCGCTGACGGTCAGCGGACTGGATGAAGGAATTCGCCGGCTGCACTGAGCCGGGCGTGACGGGACAGCTATTCCTGCGTCAGTTCCGCGAGGTCGGCGAGCAACTCGGCTGAGTGCGTCTCGGGATCGACTTTCTCGTAATGTTTGGCGATATTGCCCTGCGGGTCGATCAGAAAAGTCTCGCGTTTGGCGACGGTCATTCCGAACATGTTCGTCTTAACTCCGTACGCATCGGCTGCCACCCCTTCGGTATCCGCGAGCAACGGGAAGGGTAAACTGAATTTCTCGGCGAACTCTTCGTGCGAGGCCTGATCGTCCAGGCTGACGCCGATGATCTGGCAGTTCAGGTTCTTGAAAGCAAAAATATTATCGCGAAACTCGCACGCTTCGGTCGTGCAGCCCGGGGTGTCATCCTTCGGATAGAAATACAGCGCGACCCACTGGCCGCGATAATCTTCGATCGAGCGCAATTGGCCGTCCTGATCCGGCAATTCGAAATCGGGCGCCGGCTGACCACTGGCCAGTTCGTCTGCCATCGCGGGGGCAAGCCCTGCAATGATCATTGACAACGCCAGATACCAGGACCATTTGGACGACGAAACACGATACATGTATAAGCTCCTCGCATCCCTGCCACTTGAGTGACCAGGGGCCGACCGGACGACGGGATCGGCTGGCCGCTGCACGCACTATAATACGCCTGACAAATGAAAAATCACCCCGAAGTCCGGAAAACTGCGCTGGTCCTGCCCGGTGGCGGCGCAAGAGGCGCCTTTCAGGTCGGAGTACTGAAGGCGATAGCCGAGTTACTTCCGTCCGGATCGGTGATCCCCTTCAATGTCCTCAGCGGCACTTCGGCAGGCGCAATCAATTCGGTGGTGCTGGCCAGCAAGGCCCGGCGCTTCCGTACCGCGATCGCGGAGCTGGAAAAAGTCTGGGGCAATTTCCGCAGCGAGCAGGTCTTCCGCACCGACAGCTGGACCATGCTGAAAAGCAGCCTCCACTGGTTCACGGCTATCGTGTTCGGGGGGAACCTTGTCGGTGTACCGCGATCGCTGCTGGACAACTCCCCGCTTGCGGAACTGCTGAGTCGCAACATCCGGTTTCCGCGGATACAGGTGTCGATCGACAAAGGGTATTTGCAGGCGGTTGCAGTAACCGCCGCCGGATATGGCTCTGCAAGGTCGGTAACGTTCTTCCAGTCGAAACCGGATCGCAAAACCTGGACTCGAACCCGCCGCCGGGGAATCAGCACCGAAATACAGCTGGATCACCTCATGGCGAGTATTGCCGTGCCGATGATTTTTCCACCGGTTTGCATCAGGGGCGAATATTACGGGGACGGTGCCATGCGCCAGGCGACACCGCTGAGCCCGGCAATTCACCTGGGTGCGGATCGCATCCTCGTTGTCGGTGTACGCGACGAAATAGCCGACCCGCCAGCCAGTGCCGACTGCCCGCCTGAGTTTCCCAGCTTCCTGCAGATTGCCGGCTACATGCTGGATACTTTGTTCCTGGACGGACTCTATTCGGATCTCGAACGCATGACGCGAATCAATCAGCTGCTGGATTCAGTCGATCCGGACAAACGTGGCGGTGTTTCGGCGCTGATGCGCCCGATCGATACCATGATCGTCGTACCGAGCCGGGATCTCCGCGATCTGGCTCTCGAGTTTCGCAAGGACATGCCGCGACCGGTGCGCGCATTGCTGCGGGGCATCGGCGGCCGCGGCCGGAGCGAGGGAAGGCTGTTGAGTTACCTGCTGTTCGAGCAGTCCTACACGCGTGAACTGATCCGGCTCGGCTACAACGACGCGATGAAGGTGCGGGAGCAGCTCGTTGACTTCGTCACCGGCAAGGAAGTACCGAGGTTGTTCGCGCCGGACTGGGTACAGCGGGACCTGGGCAGTGTCTGAAAGGCGGCCCTCGTCACCGCTACGCCCGGATACAGGACCCCTCGGAAAAGGATTCTTCAGTCGGAGCCGGGAAGGGGAGCTCCAATCTCGTTGTGGCGGGTCAGTACCGGCTCGTGCAGGCCGCGCAGTACTGCAGCAAGTTTTTCGGTCATGTAAACCGAGCGGTGCTGGCCGCCGGTGCAGCCCAGTGCAACCGTCAGATAGCTGCGGTGAAAGCTGACGTACTGGGGAATCCATCGGCTGAGGAACGCCAGGATGTCCTCGTACATCTGTTGCACTTGCGGTTCCTTGTCGAGAAATGCCTGCACGGCAGCGTCCTTGCCCGTCAACTTGCGAAGCTCGGGTTCCCAATACGGATTCGGCAGGCAGCGGAGGTCGAAAACGAAGTCGGCATCGGCCGGAATCCCGTGTTTATAGCCAAAAGACTCGATAAGCACCGATAACATGTTCGACTTGCGGCGATCGACGCGTGCCCGAATGGCATCCGCCAGTTCGTAAATGCTGGAGCGCGAGGTGTCGATGACAAGGTCCGCGGCATTGATGATCTGCCCGAGCAGCTCCCGCTCACGCGCGATTGCTGCGCGCAATTCAAGGCCGCCACTGGCCAATGGATGACGTCGCCGTGTCTCGCTGTACCGTTTGAGCAGGATATCATCGCTGGCCTGCAGGAACAGCAGGTCGGTCTGGACATTGTTCTGTCGAAGTTCCGCAATCACGCCGGGCAGGGCTTCGAGGTCGCTTTTCCGGTTTCGCGCATCGACACCGACCGCAACCAGTGACCCGGACTGCTCACGCGTCCGCGTGACTTCCTGTAGCAGCGACTTGAGCAGTGCGGCAGGCATGTTATCGATGCAGTAATACCCGAGGTCCTCGAGCACATGCAACGCCACGCTTTTCCCCGATCCGGAAAGGCCGCTGACTATGATAAGCCGCATTTCGTCGTTTGCGGTCAAAGCGACTTTCTGCTCTTTGCGACGCGTTGATAGAGGTCGCCAAATGACACCCGCGGTGTCGCCCCGGATTCGTCGGCGAGCCGCCTGAAACCGGCAATCACAGTCTCGTACAAAGTGCGGCTGTTATTGGCTGCTCTCAGGCTGTTGCGCAGCGCTTCGTCGCTCAGCAAACTCGTAATTCTGTTGATGTCATCCAGGTGACTTTCGTCGACCGCCTCCGGAACCATCAGGCCGAATACGATATCGACGGGGTCGCCATTGCCCGAGTCAAAGTCGACGGGGTCCGAGAGACGGATGAGTGCGCCGACACTTCGACCGGCACCGCTGACCCGGCAGTGGGGGAAAGCGACGCCTCTGCCAAGACTGGTGCTGCCAAGACGTTCGCGCTCGATCAAGCGCGAGAAGATCTCTTCGTTGGCGATATCGGGACTCGATTGCGCCAGCATCTCGCTGAGAATTTCGAGACAATGTTTTTTGCCGCGCGCATGGGCATTGCAAAGTACATTCTCGGGTCTGATCAACTGTTCGGGAAGCATAATAATGTCGATTGTGCTGCCGTTGTCGCAGCTGTAGGGAATCTCGGCATTCGTCGACTGGACGGTGGCGCCGGCTACGCTACCGGAGCGGGATTGTTCAGTCGAATGATCGCTTGTTGGCGTCTCTTGCGTGGTGATCGCCGAGCTTTTCCTTGTATTTCCTAACCTGGCGGTCGAGCTTGTCGACCAGTACGTCTATTGCCGCGTACATATCCTCTTCGGTGGCATCCGCAAACAGCTTTCCGCCATTGACATTGACCGTCGCCTCCGCCGTGTGCCGCAGTTTCTCGACCTTCAGCACGCAATGTACATCCGAGACAAGGTCAAAATGTCGCTCGATCTTTTCTATTTTATTAACGACATATGCATGCAGTGCATCTGTCACGTCGATATGATGGCCGGTAACGCTCAATTGCATGATCCTCTCCTGTCTTTGACTGCCAGTTTTGAAGTCCAGGCCTGCCGCCGCGGCAACGCCTTCAGCCCTGCCTGAGTACAAGGAATTCGCGAAACCTCCTTCCCCGGGTAACGCGGACACCGCGCCTACCTGGAGTCTCTGACCCGCCGTTCGCTGGACGATGCGATCTTCAGCGATTCACGATATTTTGCGACGGTGCGACGTGCGACAGTAATTCCCTCCCGTGCCAGCAACTTGGCAAGCTTGCTGTCGCTGAGCGGTTTCGCGGGATTCTCGGCGCCGATGAGTTTTTTGATCTTGGCCCGCACCGATGTCGATGATTGATCCTCGCCGTCCACTGTCGACAGATGGCTCGAGAAAAAGTACTTGAACTCGAATACGCCCCTGGGGGTGTGCATGTATTTGTTGGTCGTAACACGGGATATCGTCGATTCGTGCATGCCGATCGCTTCGGCCACGTCTTTCAATACTAGCGGCTTCATTGCCTCATCGCCATGATCGAGAAACTCATGCTGGCGAGCGACGATGGTGCTGGCAACCTTAAGCAATGTTTCGTTTCGAATTTCCAGGCTGCGCACAAGCCAGCGCGCCTCCTGCAACTGGGTCTTAAGCACTGCATGGTCGCCGTTGCCGCGCAACAGCTTCGCATACTGCTGATTGACGGTAAGTTTCGGTATCCCCGAAGCACTGACCTCGACCTGCCAGCGATTGTCGATTTTGCGCACGAATACATCCGGTATGACGTACTCCGTGGCAGCCCCGCTGACGGACAGGCCGGGCTTCGGATGGCAACTTCGCACCAGTGCCAGGGCCTCGTCGAGGTCAGCCTCCGAGGTCCTGAGACTGCGCCGGATTTCCGCGTATTGCTGGCTGGCGACGAGATCAAGGTGGTTTTCCGCGAGCCGCATCGCGGTTGCCAGCCCGGGAGTCGCCTCGTCCAGTTGTGCAAGCTGCAGCATGATGCATTCAGCCAAAGATCGTGCACCGACGCCCACGGGGTCCATGCGCTGGATCTTTCGAAGGGCTTGCTCTATCTCCTCGACCGTTACCCGTGCTTCTGCCGATATCCAGCTGCGAATCTCTTCCAGGTCTGCAACCAGGTAGCCATCATCGTTGATGGCGTCGATAAGGGCCTCGCCTATGACCGACTCCCGTGGCGTAAAATTGTCGAGTTCGAGCTGCCACAAAAGGTGTTCGTGGAGTGTTTGCCCCCGCTCATCGGCAAAATCGTTGTTGCCTATGATCTCGCCGTTCCAGCCCCCGTCCTGAATCCGCTCCATGGAGCTGGTTTGCCAGCTGTCTTCAGCCTTTATGGTTTCGATTTCGGCAGTGGTGTCGGAGCTTGTGGTCGGAGCTCCCGGCAGCTCCTCCATTTCCAGCATTATGTTCTCTTCGAGTGCTTCCTGAATCTGTGCATTCAGGTCCAGCACAGGCAACTGCAACAGGCGAATCGCCTGTTGCAGCTGTGGCGTCATCGTGAGCGATTGCCCGAGCTTCAGTTGCAACGTGGGTTTCAGCATCAATCGTCCCGAAGGTAGCGGTTACTCAGTTCAATCTGGCCTGTAACGGTCATTTTCAATGGCGATTTGCCGTCTGCGTGTTGCAATTATCATTCAGAGTTTGAACTCCTGTCCGAGATACACTTCGCGGACATGCTGATTGTTCAGGATCTCGTCAGGCGGTCCCGACGCAATCAGGCTGCCGTCATTCAGTATATAGGCTCGCGAGCAGATTCCGAGGGTTTCCCGCACATTATGGTCGGTAATGAGGATACCGATCTTGCGGTCGCATAAATGTCTGATTATGCGTTGAATATCCAGGACCGAAATCGGATCGACGCCGGCAAACGGCTCGTCAAGCAAGACGAACCGCGGTTTTGCGGCCAACGCCCGGGCTATCTCGACCCGGCGCCTCTCACCACCGGACAAGCTGATTCCAAGGCTCGTGCGCACGTGGCCGACATGCAATTCATCAAGCAACTGGTCAAGTTCCTGCTCGCGCCCGGCGCGGTCCAGTTCCGAGCGGTTTTCCAGAATTGCCAGTATGTTTGCTTCGACAGTCAACTTGCGAAACACCGACGCTTCCTGCGGCAGGTAACCCAACCCCATTCTTGCCCGCCGGTGCATGGGAAATGCGGTCAGGTCCTGGCCATCGAGCAAAATCCTCCCGCGATCACAGGGAATGAGTCCAACGATCATATAAAACGCGGTCGTCTTGCCGGCGCCGTTCGGTCCGAGCAACCCGACGACTTCGCCGCTGTTGATCTCCAGCGATATGCCCTTGACAACCTCGCGAAACTTGTAGCGTTTGGCGATATCCTGAACGCTGAGTATGCTCATGGATTGTCGTTGTCTGCCGGATCTTCCGGAATTGCCGTGCCGTCGCCGGTTTCCGGGGTTGCCTCGACGCCGTCCGGCGTTACTTCCGGTCCGCTGCCGTCCGCCTCGCCGGCAGGTGCGCTGTCGTCCGGCATTACGTCGCCTTCTTTCGGTGTATACGTTATTTTGACCCGGCTTCCTTCATCGCCACCGGACTGGGCCTGGATGCGTTGCTCAGCGATGTTGTAGACAAGGTACTCACTGGATATCTTGTTGCCGCCTTCGGAGATGACGGCATTGCCCGAGAACTCGATCGACCCGGCGACGAAGTCATAGGTCAGCCTGGCGGCTTCTGCTACGGTCTTTTCCTCGCTTTCGGGCCTACGGCTCTCAAATGTTGCGGGCGACCCGGTTATGGTGGCTCGCCGCAGCTGATGGCCGGTGAATTTGAGGTCCGCGGCGTCGCATTCGACGTGTCCCTTGTCGGTATCGATGACGACGTTACCGGCGAACTGCCAGACGCTGTCTTCGAAGTCGAGTTTGCTTGCGCGGCCCTCGTCAGCTTCGATGCCGATGGTGCCCTGCGTCAGCTTCAGTCCACGAAACATCAGCATCGAGCTCTTGCCGTCGTAGTCCGTCGAATCCGCGTCCAGGGAAATCGGCAGACGCAGGTCGTTCGACTGCGCCCAAAGGCCGCCAGACGATAGCAAGGTCGCGAGAGCGGCCAGCGCAAATGTAACGCGCAGCTTCTTCAAGTACGAACGGCAGTCAAGGGCAAGCATCAGGGAACGAATTTTCCACTCACGTTAGACTCCAGGCGCAGCCGGTTTTCCTGCAGCAATGCTAGCATGCCGGTCGCGGTGAGGCTGCGCGTCCCAATGCGGATCTGCACACGGTCATCGGTCCTTGCCGTGTAGGTATCCGGCTGCAATTGGAGGTACTGCGTGCGAATCTCGGTCACGTCGCCTGAAAAGCCCTCGTTGCTTACCGCCATTACGTTACCGGTCAGCGTTACCTGTTCCCGATCTTCGCCGATTGAAGCGTGGTCGGCGACCAGCGTCCATGGCACATTGGATGGCGATGCATAGTGAATGTTGACGTTGCGAAACTCGATTTCCGACGGGCTGCGCTGCTCGGCATACTCTGCCTCGATCCGGTAAAGCAGTGCGCCATTGTCGTCGGTACCCAGGACCCGGGCGGCGCGAAGGTAAAACCCGTCGTGATTCGCGTCCGCCGTCGCCCTTGAGGCGGCTTGCTTCGAAAGCGATTGCGACAGATACCAGCTGCCGAGTGCCGC
>JAKEGN010000246.1 GCA_022615525.1 Woeseiaceae bacterium | reverse complement strand
GTGTGATTCCGTCCGAGCGCAACAAGCTGGCCGGACCGATGGGTGTGAACCTGATGATGTTCATAGCGGTGTTTGCCGGCGTGTTTGGTTTCTTCGGCGACGGCGGAATCCTTGCACTGGTCGTCGTCGCTTTGGTCGTCGGTTTCTTCTACTGGGTCAAGCGCCGGCGCGCTGCCCTCGTGGACGGTCTCAACAAAGCGGTCACGCAGATCAAAGAGGGCAAGGTATAGCGGTATCTGTACTGGCGCGACTTCCGTCAGCCGGCAGGGAATTCAATCCTGGTCGATGAATCTCTCCGTGATCGGGCCGTAAGCATCGATACGGCGGTCACGGAAGAATGGCCAGCCGTGCCGCGTCCGGCTCATTTCGCCGAGGTCCAGTTCCTCGACCAGGACGCATTCTTTGTCGACCGGCGCGCGGCAAAGAATCCTGCCATCCGGTGCGACCATGAAGCTCTGTCCCCAGAACTGGATGCCGCCGGTGCCGCGCGGGTCCGGTTCGAAGCCAATGCGATTGACCGCGACGACGAAACATCCATTGGCAACGGCGTGTGATCGCTGGATGGTCTCCCAGGCCTGGTGCTGGTTGGTGCCAAACTCGTCCTTTTCCTCCGGATGCCAGCCGATCGCTGTCGGATAGAACAATATCTCGGCGCCTTTCAACGCCGTAAGCCTTGCCGCCTCGGGGTACCACTGGTCCCAGCAGATCAGCACGCCGAGTTCCGCTTTGTCTGTATCAAATGTCTTGAAGCCAAGATCCCCCGGCGTAAAAAAATATTTCTCGTAGTAGCGCGGATCATCGGGAATGTGCATTTTTCGGTACTTGCCGATGTAACCGTGCTTGCCGTCAATGACTGCAGTCGTGTTGTGGTACAAGCCCGGCGCACGCTTCTCGAAGAGGCTGACAATGATCGCCACGTCGTGGTGTGCCGCGATTCTGGCAAATGCTTCGGTGCTGGGGCCGGGAATCTCCTCGGCGAGCGCAAACCAGGCCGCGTCCTCGCTCTGGCAAAAGTAGCGTGAGCGAAAGAGTTCCGGGAGGCAGATCACCTGTGCGCCTTTACGGATCGCATCCTCGGTCATTGCGAGCGCTTTATTCATGTTTTCGTCGGGATTGTCGGAGCAGCTCATCTGCACCAGGCCCACCCTGACTTTCCCCGGCTTGTCACCTTTCTTCATCGCACTCTTCTCCTTATATACGGCCGCGGGGATCGATATAGGTTTCTTCCTTGAAGCAGGCCATGTACTGGTCGAGTATTTCCATGCCGCGTTTCGGCCGGACCGCACCGGACTCGATTTTCTCCTTGATCAGGTTCTGCATGCGCCTTTGCAGGTCATTCGGAAAGTACTGCACCTGCGCCAGGATCTCCTGGACCTCGGTGCCCGGGATGACCTTTTCGACCCAGAAGTTTCCTTCCTCGTTGGCGTCGCCGTAGATATGCGCCTCGGCGACTCGCCCGAACAGGTTGTGCGAGTCACCCATGATGTCCTGGTAGGCGCCCATGAGGAAAAAGCCCAGGAAATACGGTTCCCCGGGCCGCAAGGGATGCAGCTCGAGAAACTGCTTGTCCGGGTTCGATGAAACGTACTGGCTGACTTTGCCGTCGGAATCGCAAGTGAGATCGACCAGCAGCGCGCGCCTGGTCGGTCTCCGGTCGAGGTGGTCGAGCGGCACGATCGGGAATGCCTGGTCGATGGCCCAGTGATCGAGCATCGACTGGAACACGGAAAAATCGCACAGGTACTGATCGATCAGCTTGTCTTCGAGCTCGTGCATTTCCGCCGGCGGCGGATCCGGGTCGATTGCGCGCAAATGCCCGAGAGCTGCCGAGCAACTGCTCCAGTACAAACGTTCCACCAGCGCATTCTGCTCCAGGGTCAGATACCCCATGCTGAACATAGTGGATGCTTCGCTGTGTATCTCCACGACATCGTGATAAGCCTCCAGCACCTCGCCGATGTCCAGGCTGCCCTCGGCGGCCGCACGCAGCGATTGCAGGATCTCACTCAGGGTTCGAGCCATGCGATGCGAGCCCTTCGGAGCCTTGTAGTCATCCGGGACGCGATCTTTCTGGTAGGCGCCCAGCGTCTCGACGATCAGCACCGAGTGATGCGCGGTGATTGCCCGGCCGCTTTCCGAAACCAGCACGGGATGCGGTACGTTTCGCGTATCACATACTTCCATGATGGCTGAAACGACCGCGTTGGCATACTCCTGCAATGAATAGTTGATGCCGCCGTCGGATCCGCCGGAATAATTGACGCCGAGGCCGCCGCCGACATCCATGTAACGAATCGGCAGGCCGCGGTTCACCAGCTCGGCATAGATCTGCGTGATCTCCTTGGCCGCCTGTTTCAGCTGCTGTATGTCGGAGATCTGGCTGCCGAGGTGAAAGTGCAGGAGCACGAACGAGTCGCCCGCGCCTGCCGCCTCGAGGCGTTCCACCAGCTCCAGGAGCTCGGGCAGCGAAATGCCGAACTTCGACCGGTAACCTCCGGAGTCGGCCCATTTGCCCGCGCCCCCGGTCCTCAAGCGTATGCGAACGCCGAACTGCGACTTGCCATCCGAGTCGGCGGCCAGCGCCATCAGCTGTTCGAACTCGCCGAATTTCTCCATCACGGGAACGACGTTCTTGCCGAGCCTCTGCGCAGCGAGGATGAGGGACAGCATGGTCCGGTCCTTGACACCGTTGCAGATCAGCAGCGTTTCATCAGAAGCCAGGTGCGGCAAGGTGGCGATCAGTTCGGCCTTGGAACCGCACTCGAGGCCGAGGCCGTAGGGCGCGCCCGCGTCCAGCACTTCCTCGACGACTTCATGCAGCTGGTTCACCTTGATCGGGTAAACACCGCGGTAGACGTTCTTGTACTCGGCATAAGCAATCGCTTCCGCAAACGCTTCGTTCAGCCTGCGAACGCGGGAACGCAATACGTCCTGGAATCGCAGCAGCAAAGGGAAATTGATATTGCGGCGGCGCGCTTCCGCAACCACGTCCATGATGTCGATGGTCAGTGGGTCATTGTCGAAGGGTTTGACGGCCACATGACCCCGGTCATTGACCACGAAGAATCCGTCGCTCCATGCCTCGAGGCGATAGAGTTCGGCGGCGTCTTCCGGCGACCACGCAATCTTGGCAGGAGTCGACAATTTACTGCTCGAGTACGCAGGCGAAAATCAAAGGAGCGACGATGGTTGCGTCGGATTCGATGATGTATTTCGGCGTGCTTGCCGAGAGTTTGCCCCAGGTGATTTTCTCGTTCGGCACGGCCCCGGAATAGGACCCGTAGCTGGTGGTCGAATCACTGATCTGGCAGAAGTATCCCCAGCGGGGTATGTCCGTCTTTCGCAGGTCCTGCTGCAGCATCGGGACCACGCAGATCGGAAAATCGCCAGCGATGCCACCGCCGATCTGGAAAAAACCGATCGAGGCACGCGACGTCGTCTTCTCGTACCAGTCTGCGAGCATCATCATGTACTCGATGCCGCCGCGCACGGTGTGCACGTTCTTGATCTCACCGGTAATGCAATGCGACGCATAGATATTGCCCAGCGTCGAGTCTTCCCAGCCGGGCACGATGATCGGCAGGTCGCGTTCGCAGGCAGCGGCCAGCCAGCTGTCCTTCGGGTCGATCTGGTAGTGCTTTATGAGCTTCCCGGATCTCAACATCTGGTACATGAATTCGTGCGGAAAATATGCTTTCTTTTTCCTGTCAGCATCGAGCCACAGGTCGAGAATGACGTGCTCGATGCGGCGTATGGCCTCTTCCTCCGGAATGCAGGTGTCGGTGACGCGATTGAGGTGCCTCGCGAGCAGGGCTTCCTCGTCATCGGCCGTCAGCTGGCGGTAATGCGGAACGCGGACATAGTGGTCGTGGGCAACCAGGTTGAAAATGTCTTCTTCAAGGTTCGCCCCGGTGCAGCAGATGGCATGGACCTTGTCCCTGCGTATCATTTCTGCGAGCGACAGCCCGAGTTCGGCGGTGCTCATCGCCCCCGCGAGCGTCATGAACATGACACCGCCTTCGTCGAGATGTCGGACATACCCGTCGGCGGCATCGATCATGGCGGCCGCATTGAAATGACGGTAGTGATGATGTACGAAATCGCGAATGGCGGTCATTGGACTGGTCTCCCTCCTGGGCCGGATATTCTTCAGAGTGTCGGCGGCGGACGCGGCATCATCGGGCCGGCTGGCCCGGATAGAGCCGGATTTCCTGCAGGCGTGTATTAAACCACAGGTACCTGCTGTGTCAGGCAGTGAAATGTGCCAAGGCCCAGGACCAGATCGGTGCAATCGATGCCGATGACTTCCCGGCCGGGGAAGCACAGTGCCAGCTTCGCCCGGTTCGGCGCATCCGCCGGGTCGTTGAAGGCCGGCATCAGCACGGTCTTGTTGCCGATGTAGAAGTTCGCGTAACTGGCCGGCAAACGGTCGCCCTCGAATTCCACCGGCCGCGGCATCTCCAGCTCAATCACTTTCAGCGCTCGTCCGTCATCCAGCCGCACGGCATCGAGGCGCTCACGATTCTCCGCCAGCGGTCGGTAATTCTCGTCCTTGCGGTCCTTTTCCACGACGGTGACGACAGTATCTTCCGCGACGAATCGCGTCAGATCGTCGATGTGTCCATCCGTATCGTCACCGACGATACCGTCACCGAGCCAGATGATCTGCTTGACTCCCAGGTTCTCGCGCAGGCGTCGCTCGATGTCGTGGCGTTTCATCGACGGATTGCGATTCGGGTGCAACAAGCACTGCTCGGTCGTCAGCAGCGCACCCGCACCGTTGACATCGATGGAACCGCCTTCGAGCACCATGTCGATGCCCAGGCAGGACACGCCGAGCGCAGCGGCCATCTTCGGCGGTATGGCGTCGTCCAGGTCGAAAGGCGGGTACTTGCCTCCCCAGGCGTTATAGCGAAAATCGAGTGCAAGCAGCGATGCACGCGGTTCGCCCCGCGTGACGAATATGGCGCCGTGATCCCGACACCAGGCATCGTTGGTAGGAAATCGATGAAAACGAACATTCTCCGGTCTTGCCTCGCCTTCCAGCAGCGCAGCGACATGCTTTTCGTGTGCTGCGTCGAGGACGTTGATGCGGACCGTTTCCCCGGCTGAAAGACTGGCAACGAACTGCACCATGACCGGCTCGACCGGCGCGAACTTGCCGGGCCAGCTCGCTTTCTTGTGGGGCCAGGAAATCCAGGTCGCCTGGTGCGGCATCCACTCCGCCGGCATGGCATATCCCTGTGCAGCCGGAGTTGCGGACGGCGCGGGTTTTTCAGCATTGGACATAGGTTTCGACTTCAATCCCACCCCTTTCGGCAGAAGCGGAACTTAGCGCATTATCCTGTGGAAGTCCCGTCACGCATACCCGGCAGCGACCTTCCGGCTTTTCACGGGCTGCTATACTTTCCATGTCAAACAATGTTGAGACTTCAGAATGCGAATTACCTTTGCAGCGCTTGTCCTGGCCTCTACGGCACTTGCGGGTTGCTCGCGGCCCGGAGAGATTGAAACTGCCGACCTGGTACTGACAAACGCCTATGTGTACACGGTCAATGACGCGCGCAGCGTCGCCGAGGCAGTGGCAATCAAAGGCAACACCATTGTCTTCGTCGGCACGAATGCCGATGCTGCGGCCTGGATCGGCGACAACACCGTACAGCGGGACATGGGCGGTGCGATGGTCATGCCGGGACTGCACGATATGCACATACACGCGCTCGGCATCGTCGAACCCGACATGTGCGACCTGAAGTCCGAGCCGCTGTCACTGGAGCAGATGGTGCCGGTGCTCCAGGACTGCATCGATCGATACGAGATTGCTCCGGGCGACTGGCTCATCGTCCTGCAGTGGCCTTTCTCCAGGGGCAACCAGCCGAGCGAAAGCCTGCCGCATATTCGCGCGGCGCTGGATGCCGTATCGACCGAGCATCCGATCTTTCTCTGGGGAGACGACGGGCATCACGGTGCCGCGAACAGCACGGCCTTTGCCCTGGCACAGAATGCCGCCGGCGAGGTCGTGGGTATCAATGCCTCGACGCTCGCCACGGAATTTTCCGCATACAAACCTATGATCGCGGTCGATGCGCACGGCGAGCCCACCGGTGGCGTCAACGAAGATGCCCGGATGCTGATCCGGCCGAATTTTTTCGAGGACATGCTCGGCATGGGCGGCGCGCCGGAAAGCACGATGCCGAAGGTTGCGGTGAAGCTGGCGGCCAGCGGTATAACGACCATCCAGGATGCCATCGTCGATGCCGATTCCATGGCGGCATACGACTGGCTGGAGAACAGCGGCCTTATGACCTTTCGCCTGAAAGCGGCGCTGGGTGAGCCGCCGACGGAGAACATCGACGACATCGACGCGCACCTCAAAACCCTGCAGGAGATACGCAAACAGCACGAAGGATCGAAGCTGATCCGCGCGGACGCGGTCAAGTTGTTTGCCGACGGCGTGCTCGAAGGTAACCCGCTGACAAAACCGCCGACGCTCCCCGTGGCCGCCATGCTGGAGAACTTCAGGCAACCGATTTTCGGCGGCAACATCGATGACGGTACCTTCGGCGTCCGCGGTTACGTCGATCAGGAACGGGATGTGTGCAAGTCCGTGCAGGCGGACCCGGGGGCCTATACCGAAGCCGCGCGGGTCAGCGCGTTTGAGACAGAGTACGGCTTCTATCCCCAGCAATGCATACCGACCAGCGGGGTCCTCGAGCACGAGGAGCCGTTCCTCCGGGCCTATATTCGCAAAGCGACGGAAGCGGGTTTCAACGTGCACGTGCACGCGCTGTCGGACCGTGCCGTGCGTATTGCCGTGGATGAATTCGGCAAGGTCAAGGGTATCGCCGACGCTCAGAAGCTGAGCCAAAGTCTCGCGCACGTGCAGATCGCGCACCCCGATGACCAGAAGCGGATCGGCGAACTCGGGGTATCGGTCGTATTCACCTTCGTCTGGGCTTCGCCCAGCATCCAGTACGAAATGATGGTGGCACCGTTCATCGACGAAATAACCGGCATCGACGAAATGTACAGTCTCGATAACTACTACATGAAGAACGTGTATCCGGCGAAGAGCATCCAGAATCATGGGGGGATACTGGTGAATGGCAGCGACGCGCCGGTCGGCAGCCGTGACCCGATGCCGTTCGTCAGCCTGCAGCAGTCCATCTATCGCAGCAACGGCGAGTACGTCATGAATGCGGAGGAGCGGATCGACGTGCATTCGGCCATTGCGGCATTTACGCGTAACGGCGCAAGGTTGTTCGGCCATGCAGACAGGCTGGGCAGCATCGAGGCCGGCAAGACCGCCGATATTATCGCTCTGGACCAGAATATCGTTCAGCTGGCGGAGAACGGCGAGCCGCAGCGTATAGGCGATACCCGGGTTACGCTCACGATCTTCGACGGCAAAGTCGTATACGAGTTGGCCGGAACGGAATGATGCCCGGCTCAGCCGCCGGCCAGCAGGGCAGAGAAGTAAGGGATTACCAGTTCGGAATCGGTGTGCGCGAGTGAAAACAAGGCCATCCGGCGTGTTTCGAGGTGCAGGCCCGGCTTCTCGATTATGGCGATCAGCTCGCGGGCAGCGTCATGCGGGGGCAATTGGGACAAAGCCAGGATGGCCTCTTCCCGGATCTCGCTGTCACGTTCTTCGAATGCCAGTTACCGCATGACATCCGTGGTCTCGTCGATCCGGGCCAGTCCAAGCCACTGGATTGCGTCCTTGCGCTGTTCGGCATCGGGGCCATTCCTTGCGATATCGATGAGTGCATCCCGCGCGCGTGCACCCTCGTGAATCGAGATCGCGGCCAGCACGTCGGAACTGAGCTTCGACCGTGATTCGACGAACTTTTGCAGCCAGTCGAGGCTGGTGTCCGTGTTGACGAGTCCAAGGTCGCTGATGGGCCGCTCCGTGCTGACCTGGCATTGCGTGCTCAAGGTTCGAACCTGGCGCGGCTTGCCGGCATCGAGCAAGGCATAGATCTGCATTTCGCCGGCACTGTAGCCGCCGGAATCCGTGATACTGATGTTGCGGTTTCGACCATCGAGGTCGCAACCCGTTTGCCGCTGCTCGCCGCTGTTCCACAGCCCGCAACACCATTCGCTTGTGCCGGCGTGCGCCGCAACGCGCCAGCTGTACCAGCCGTCTTTGCCGATTGCGAGGCCGCTTGCATCGCTGCCCTGGCCAGCAGCGTTTATGCCAGCCAGAGACAGTTGCAAGGCGCAGAGACCAGCGGCGACCCTGGTGCCGCGCATCACTGCTCGCCGTCAAACGTGGATTCGATGATCTCCATCACCGCATCACTGTCCATGTTGACCAGCGTGCGCAGCAGGCGTTGTTTTTCACCGGCGTCCTGGCTTTCGCGAAACAGCTGCAGTACTCCGTCATCGTAGTCAGCGATCAGCATCCCTTCCAAAGCCGCTTCCTTGACGTCCGGCGAATCTGTCGCCCTGTAAATCTCGAGCAGCGTGGCGTTCGCTTTCTCGCCACCAACGATACCAAGCCCGCGTATGGCCTGGCCCTGCTGCTCCGGCTTCGAGTTGTCCAGCGCCAGTTCACGAAGGCTCTCGAAATCTCCCGCGACCGAGTACGCATTGATCAAACCTTCCGAGCTTCCCAGCTGGTCGCGCAGCCGGCGCAGTTCGTCCCGCGCATCCATGGCGCCGAGAATGTTTACCGCTTCCTCGAATTCCGCCTCGTTCTTTGCAATAGCGGCATCAAGGGCAATCTGGTAGACGCCTTCGGCATCGTCGGCGATCAGGTAGGCTTCGAGCACGGCCTCCCGCACGTCTGCATCACCACTGGCGTAGATTTCCTTGAGACCCGCAAGGGCAGCAGCATCACCGCCGATGCCGATCATGCGTATGGCTTCGCTGCGCAGCTCTCCGCTGCCGGTCTTTGCGGTATCCAGCAGCATCCGCTGTGCTTCGGGCGTATCGACCTGGCTCAGGATGAACAGCGCGCGTTTTTTCAATGCCGTGCTGTAATCACCCCGCAGGACTTTGTCGGCAATCGGCAACGCTTTCTCCGGCGGTGCCGAAGCGAGCGCCTCGAGCGCGGTGATCCGGAGTTGCTCGGCGTCATCGGCGCTCTTGTCGGCGGTCTGTGCGACGGCGCCGGCAGCAGCGAGCGCTGTAATCGCAATAACGCTCAAGGTCCTCAGGAAATGCATGTCGGTGATCCTCGTCAAATGGTTTCTGCTAATTCTGATGGCGCAGTGGAGAGTTTGGTTAGCATCACGTTGAGTTCGAACGCGAGCTGTTCACGCAGCGCTTCGGCGTCCTGCGGTGCTATGTCCTCGCTGGAAAGTCGCAGCAGTATGGGTTCGAAAGCACGCAATACGCGCGCCAGGTTCGGCGCATTGCTTTGCTCGGCGGCGTGTTCGAACAGACGGTTCTGCTCGATGAGTTGCAATGTCAGTGCAACGCGGCCGGCCTCGTCGGTGACCGGCAGGCCGGTGATTTCCCGCCGGCTGTCCTCGAGGTGCACGAGCAAGCCGCGTGTGAAGGACGCCGGGACCGCGGCCACCGCGCCATTCTCGATACCGGCCAGCGGAACATCGCTGCTGAGTTCGGAGTCCTGCTGTTCCTGGAGCCGCACACCGATGGCGATGCCGATGGCCACAGTCGCGGCGACGGCAACACCCAGTCCGGCAAACCAGAATCGGGGAACCGCCTGTCGTGCAACGACCTTGCCCGGTGCACTGCGCGCGGCGCGGTCGATCGTGTCCTGCCAGCGACGCCGAACGTGGTCGGCGACTGGCGCCGCGGGTACATCGCGCCACCGGCCGAGCTCGTCGCACAACTGCCGGTACTCCGCGGCAAGACGCGGATCGCGGGCGAGGGCAAGGCGGACCTGCTCGCGTTCGCCCGGAGTCAGCTCCTCATAGTAGTAAAGCAACAGGGTATCTTCAGTAATCATGGCTGCTCCGCCGATCGGCCAGGATGACGCGTAGTTTCTTCACCGCGCGAAACAAGGCCTGCTTGACTGTATTGACACTGATGTCCAGCTCGAATGCGATTTCATTGAGTCGCCATTGCTCCAGGTGTTTCAGCACGAAACAGCTGCGCTCCATGTCCGAAAGGCGCCGTAGCGCCGATGCGAGACCCTTCCCGAGTTCCTGTTCGGCACGTTGATCATCTGGCTGGAGCCCCGCATCGGGAAGGTCTTCGTCCAGCGCGTCATGGCTGAAGGAGGGCGCCTTGCGCAGCAACTGCGGCGCGGCGTTGATCGCTATCCGGTGTATCCATGTTTCGAGTTGCGCGGTACGTTCGAACTGGTGCCGTTTGTTCCAGGCACTGAGCAGTGCATCCTGCACCGCATCGGCAGCAAGCTCCTCGTTCCGCGTAATGCGCAGGCACGCCGCAAACCAGTGATCCCCTCGATTGGCGATTGCCCGTTGAAACTCGGCCTGCGTGGGTAGCCCATGATTGCGGGCCAAAGACATCATTGAGGTTTGGATGTGGCGGACCCGGATTTGGTTAGCAAGCCGGGCCTCGTGGCGTCAGCGCCGGTGGTCGAAGGAAGCGGTCTTGACCAGCGCGAATACCGGCATTCCTGCCCGGAGCCCCAGTTCCCCGACGGCATGCCGCGTCAGCTCGGACTTGAGCAGGGTGTTGCCGATGTCGACCTGCAGGGTCGCAAAAGCACTGTCGGGGTGCAATTCGACGGCCGCGAGGGTTCCCCGCAGCACGTTGCGTACACTGATACCGCGCGGCGCCTCGGTGGCAATGGCCACGTCACTGGCGCGGATGCTCAACCGCAACCGGGCTCCCAGGGGCAGGTGCGTAAGCGTCGGCACGACAAAGGTTTGGCCGCCATGGTCGAGCCGGGTCAGCTGCAGATCGGGTAGCTGCTCGGCGACCGTCACGTC
>JAKEGN010000035.1 GCA_022615525.1 Woeseiaceae bacterium | reverse complement strand
GGCGACGCATCGAACAGCGGGGGCAGCCAGTACTCGGGTTCGGTGCGGCCGATACGCAGGATCGAATCCCGCAGCGATTGCTCTTTGATCCGGCGCTGTTCGGCGCCACTGACGTGTTGCAGGGAACAACCGCCGCAAACTCCGTAGACCTCGCAGCGCGGCTGCACTCGCGACGGGGATGCACTCAGCACCTCCACCAGTTCGGCATCGTCGTAACTGCGGTGCCGCTTGCGGCGCAGGAATCGCACGTCTTCGCCCTGCAATGCTCCGGCGACGAAGACCTTTTTCCCGGGCAGCTCCGCGATGCCGCGGCCATCGTGCGTTACGGCACTGATCCGCGCCGACTCCGGTTCACGTTGCCGGGCCATCCGCTGCGCTTCAGTCCTGCGGCCAGGCGGCAAGAAATTCGTCGAGGTGGGGACGCTTCATGCCCTGCAGAGTCGCGCGCACGAGCTCGAACTCACGCGCCAGACCCTTGGTATCCAGGCGACCGCGCATGTGCTCGAAGCGCAGGTATATGAGATAGGTATTGAGCACGTCGGTCTCGCAGTAATTGCGGATATCCTCGATACCACCCTGCAGCCATGTGTCCCGGACCTTGTCGCCGCTCATCCCCAGCTTGCCGGGGAAGCCGAGCAGCACAGCCGTCTGCTCCAGGCTCGCGCGGCCGCGCATCTGGAAACCAGACAGCACGTCCATCAGGTCGATGTGCCGCCAGTGAAAACGGCTGAGGTAATTGTTGTAGCGATAGTCACGATCGTTATCGCCGACTTCCCAGTATCGGGGTGCCTGTATGCCGTGACGCAAGGCACGATAATGCAGCACCGGCAAGTCGAATCCCCCGCCGTTCCAGGAAACCAGGTCCGGGGCATAACGTTCGATGCCATCGAAGAATCGGCGCACCAGCTCCGCCTCGTCCGACCCCGGATCCCCGAGACTCCACAGGCGAAAACTCTCCCCGGTGCGCAGCCCGACGGAAATCGCAACGATGCGCTGCTGGTGCGGCGGAAGGAAATCGCTGCCGGTTTCCTGCAGCCGGTTGAAACTCATGGCCGTGCCGACATCCTCGTCCGACAATCCTTCGAGCTTCCACATGCGGCGGCCGAAATCCACATCCGGAACGGTCTCGATGTCGAACGTGAAGCAATGCATCAGGATATTCCTGCCATTTTAGTCCACGCGGCATTCCACGACAGCGAATGCCAACACCAGGCCGGCGTCATCCGACAGGCTGACATGACCTGCACCGATGCCCAGCTCCCTGCAAACGTCCCTGCCACGCTCGGACCATATGACCAGCGGACGTCCCCATGCGCTATTGACAATGCCGACATCACGGATCCACATGCCATGGGCAAATCCGGTGCCCATTGCCTTGACCGTTGCTTCCTTGGCCGCAAAGCGCATGGCAAGGAAACGCACCGGCCATTTACTGCGTTCGAACAGTGCGCGTTCCTCCTCCATCAGCAGCCGGTCCACGAAATGCATGCCGAAACGCTCGTAGGTCTGCTGGACGCGTGCAAGTTCGACGATATCCGTGCCGACACCAAAAATCACTGTCTTAAGCCCCGGCGCGCGCAGCAGACATGAGCTGTTTCATTTTCCTGACCGCCTGATCCAGACCGTCGAACACCGCACGGGCTATGATGGCATGCCCGATATTCAGCTCACGAATGCCGGCAATGGCGGCAACCGGGCCGACATTGTCGTAATTCAGGCCGTGCCCCGCATGTACGATCAGGCCGATTTCCTCGCCATGGCCGACGGCATCACGGATCCTCTGCAACTCACGTTGCTGTTCTGCGCCGCTGGCATCGGCATACGCGCCGGTATGCAGCTCCACCACGGGCGCACCGGTCTCCGCCGCCGCATCCAGTTGCCGCCGGTCCGGATCGATGAACAGCGACACACGAATCCCGGCCTCTGCAAGCCGCGAGCAGGCTTCCGCGACGGCCCGCCGATGTGCCAATACGTCGAGGCCGCCCTCGGTGGTCACTTCTGCGCGCTTCTCGGGCACCAGGCAGCAATCGCGGGGCCGCAGCTTCAATGCGATATCGACCATTTCGCCGGTTACTGCCATCTCCAGATTCATGTGCGTCGTCAGGATCTCCTGGATGGCAAAGACATCGCTGTCCTGGATGTGACGCCGGTCTTCCCGCAGGTGTACCGTAATGCTGTCGGCTCCGGCCGCTTCCGCGATTTTCGCGGCCATTTGTGGTTCCGGGTAGCAAGTACCACGAGCCTGCCGGATCGTCGCGACATGATCGATGTTTACACCGAGGTGCAGTGTGTCATGCCCTTTCAAAGCAGGTTCCTGTTGTCCGCGCTATCGATCGCATTGTCCGGGATGCGGGCCGTATCTCGCAACTCGAGCAGCACCTTGCGCGTCTTCAGCTCCCTGCCGCCCAGATGAAATGCGATCACGTCCCGCAACAGCCGTGTTGCCGCCTGCAGGACTTCCCTGCTGCTGAAATCCTGCCGGCCGATCGCCAGTAACGCATCGCCGCTGTAGCTGCCCGGACCCTCCCCGCGACTGACGGGCACCGGGCCCTGGTCGGCGCGGTACTCGTAGTACAAGTCGGGATGCAACGGCGCGTGTGTCTTTGCGTCGTGATCAAGTATCAATGCGTAACCGAGGTTGCCAAGCAATGCCATCTCGAACTCGCGCAGGCATGCCGACAGATCGCTGCGCCGGGCAAGACCATCGACGGCCCGGGCATAGGCCGCAAAGATCTCCGGTTGCGGATCGTGTCGGTGCAGGAGATTGAGCAACAGCTCGTTCAGGTAATAACCGGCCAGCAACGCCTCACCGCTCAATGCAATCGGCGGCCCGTCCATTTCCGCCCCTGTCAGCGTCCCGAGGTCAGAACGAATCGACCACGAAACCTGCAACGGCATGAAGGGCCGGAGGATGCCACGTAACCGCGACTTCGCGCCGCGGCTGCCACGGGCAACCAGCGTCAGCCTGCCGTCGTCGCGACTGATGATGTCGAGCAGCTGGCTCGAATCGCGAAACGGCCGGTGGTGCAGCAGCCACGCCGGTGCGTTCGCTATGCGCTTGTGGCCGATCAATCGGCGCGCCCGGAAGGTGCGTCGAAGCCGAGGCTCAGCAGGTCTCTTTCGCTGTCGGCCCAGTTTTCCTTTACACGGACCCACAACTCCAGATGCACCGGCAAGGCAAGACGCTCGCGCAGCTCGAGCCTGGCCGCCTTGCCAACCCGTTTGAGCATGTTGCCGCCCTTGCCGACAACGATTCCTTTCTGGCTGGTCTTTTCCACCCAGATCACGGCATGAACGCTTACGCCGTTGTCGTCACGCTCGAAACGCTCGATCTGCACCGTGAGCCCGTACGGCAGTTCCTGCCGCAGGTTCAGCGTCAGTTTCTCACGAATGACTTCCGCCGCCCGGAATTCCTCTCCGCGATCAGAAACCGTATTCACAGGAAAAAGTGCCGGTGAGGCCGGGAGGTACTGCGGGATCAGTTTCAGGAGCTGACCCAGATTGTCTCCCTTGACCGCGGATACGGGTACTACTTCAGCGAACCGGTGGCGCTGCGAGATGCTGGCGATGTGTTCCAGCAGGGCATCTTTCGGCACGACCTTGTCGACCTTGTTCAGGATGGCAAACGACGTTATGGACGATTGACTTATACGCCGCAAGACGTCGTCATCCTCGGCCGTCCATCGTCCTGCCTCGGTCACGAAAAGTACCAGGTCCGCGTCGGCTAGTGCGGTCGCGGCGGACCGGTTCATCATCCTGTTCATTGCCTTGCCTGCATCGCGATGCAGCCCGGGTGTATCGACAAATACGATCTGGCTGTCGTCTGACGATCGAATTCCCAGTATGCGGTGCCGCGTCGTCTGGGGTTTCGGCGTCACGATGCTGACCTTTTCGCCGACCAGCGCATTCATCAGGGTCGACTTGCCCACGTTCGGCCTGCCGACGACGGCAACGAATCCACACCTGAATTCGCCGCTCACGACCCGGAGTCCAGCATTGCCAGCATGCGCTCGGCAGCCTGCTGTTCTGCGTCGCGACGCGAGCCACCGCTACCGGTTGACTGCCTGTCGCCCACGGTACAACTGATGATGAAGGTCTGCTGATGTGCCTTGCCGCTGACGTCTTCCATCCGGTACTCGGGCAACGGCAGCTGGCGCGCCTGCAAATATTCCTGCAGCGCCGTTTTCGGATCGCGCAGATCTACCGCTTCGGGCAACGCCTGCAGACGTTCGCCGTAAGCATTGCAGATGATCCTTCTGGCCGTGTCGAAACCGGCATCGAGGTAGACTGCACCGAACAGGGCTTCCAGGGCATCGGCCAGGATCGATTCGCGACGATGTCCGCCTGTCTTCTTCTCGCCGGGTCCGAAAATGATGTGGCGGCCGATACCCAAACCTGTTGCAAGTTCTGCAAGCGCCGCATCCTTGACGAGGAACGAACGCAGGCGGCTCAGCGCGCCTTCGTCTGCGTCCGGTTTCTGCCTGTAAATGATTTCGGAGATCACGGTATCCAGCACCGCGTCACCCAGGTACTCCAGACGTTCGTTATTGCTGCCCGTTGCACTGCGATGGGTCAGTGCCTGTCGCAGAAGTTCCGTATCGCGAAATTCGTAATCGAGGGACTTCTTCAGCCAGCGTGCCGCTTTTTCCAAGATGTCTGCTCACAATATCGGCGACCGGCCGAGATGGCCGTTGTATATGGTAGGGGCAGAAACCCGGGCAGGCAACGCCGCTGTGAATCAGCGGCGAACTTCCACTGACTCGTCGAACTTGACCGTGAAATAGATGTTCGCGATGAACGGAGTGGTATGGTCATATGCGGCCTTGACGATGAAGCCGTTGCCGCTGGGCGTAACTGTCACATCTTTTGCAGTAATCTCGCTTACGCTCTCGATGTCGAAGCGGCGGTTGATCGACGTGCGGATT
>JAKEGN010000245.1 GCA_022615525.1 Woeseiaceae bacterium | reverse complement strand
GTTCAAGCGCCTGACCGAAAAAGCGGGCATCACATTCGAGTTGCTGTAACGCGGGCGGAGGCGCTGGCTACTTGATGCGCTTGAGCCCGGTTTCGCCCTTCTCTTCCTGTCCGAGGGCAGCAAGGTACATTTCACGCACTTCACGGACATGCGCTGCGACAGTTTCCGGCCGCCAGCTGTCCGTATTCACAGGCTCGAGTACGTCCACCACGACCCGGGTTGGCCTGATGAAGAAACCACCCTTCGGCAGTACGTCCGAGGCGTTGTGAATGACGATCGGCACGATCGGCACGCCGGCCTGCATGGCTATGTGGAACGGGCCGCGCTTGAACTCGCCAAGGCGATCACCGAGGCTGCGCGTGCCCTCGGGAGCGATGGCAACCGACAGGCCGCCTTGCAGTGTCTTCACCACCGGCTTCAGCGCATCGATCGCCTTGCTCTGGTTCTTGCGGTCGACGAATACGGTATCTGCCACGCGGAACACCGGCGCAACGAGCGGATTCCTTGATATCTCCTGCTTCGCGATGGCAGTGAAATCGCGTCGCAACAGTTTCGCGATGATCAGCACATCGATCGCGCTCTGGTGATTGAACAGGAACACCGCCGGCCGCCGTTCCCACAGATGATGCTCGCCGCTGATTTTGATGCGGATTCCGGCAAGAGCGCTACCGAACTCGCCCCAGGTGGTCACGGCGAGATTCACCGCTTCGCGCCTGGACTGGTTGAGGATCCAGGTCGGCACGATCTGCAGCGCCGCGGAGAAGAACGCACCGTACACCAGCCCGGTCCTGACCAGTTCGCGAAACCCGGGAAACCCGCGGCTGGAGAATTTTCTCACCGGCCACCCTTTGAACCTGGCTTTCTGCTCGAGGCTGAAGTCGGGATTCAGCGGCCGGGGCATGCCGACGGCTTCGAGCAGCGGCACGTCCTCGAAACCATCGGTGTAAAAGTAGCAATCGTCAAGGTCGACATCCCGTTTGGCGGCGAATTTCCGCGCCGCGGTACGCTTGCCGTCGGCATAGCAGACGGGCTCATCGACGACTCCGGTGAAGACCCCGTCGACCACCTCGAAGTGATTGCACAACACGTGATCGATCCCGAGTTCACGGGCAATCGGCAGAATCTGGTAGGGCGTCGCCGAAGACAGGATCGCGATCGTATGGCCGCGCCGTTGGTGAGCCCGGATCAGGGCACGCGATTCGGGGTAGATCGCACCCGCCAGGTGGCGTTCGAAGACCCGATCCCCGAGCTCTTTGAACTCGGACTCTTTGACCCCGGTCAGCGTCTGCGCTGCCTCCTGCAGCAACTTCGTGTACTCGGTACCGCTGATTCCGTGGCTTACCAGCGAAAAGAACTGCTGTATCGCGGCGACCGGTGATAGCTGGCCGCTCAACACGCGTTCGTAAAAAACCGACGCAATGGAGTAACCGAAGATGATCGTGCCGTCCAGATCGAAAAACGCGATCGTGCCTGGCCCGCGCGGGGAATCGTCGACTTCCTGCGTAATATTTTCGTAAGGATTCATGAGTGTCCCGTGGTCATTTCGAGCCGCCGCGGAGCCATATCAATTCGGGCCTGCCGTCACTATAATCCGCCGCCCTGCCTGCCGAATACCCGAATATGACCGACGGCTATGACTGACGTACAGCATATAAGAAACATCGCCATCATTGCGCATGTCGATCACGGCAAGACGACCCTGGTCGACAAGCTCCTGCAGCAGTCGGGAACACTGGGGCCCCGTTCCGAGGCCCCCGACCGGGTGATGGATTCCAACGTGCTCGAGCGCGAACGGGGTATCACTATTCTGGCGAAGAATACGGCCATCCAGTGGAACGGTTATCACATCAATATCGTCGATACCCCGGGCCACGCGGATTTCGGCGGCGAGGTCGAGCGCGTGCTGTCGATGGTGGACAGCGTGCTGTTGCTGGTCGACGCGGTCGACGGACCCATGCCGCAGACCCGGTTCGTAACGCAGAAGGCCTTTGCCCGCGGCCTGGTGCCGGTCGTGGTCATCAACAAGATAGACCGCGACGGCGCACGCCCCGCGTGGGTGCTCAATCAGACCTTCGATCTCTTCGATCGTCTCGGTGCAAACGACGAGCAGCTGGATTTCCCGGTCATTTACACGTCGGCGTTGAAAGGTTACGCCAGCCACGATTCAACGGCGACCACCGGCGACATGCAGCCGCTGTTCGAGACCATCGTCAAGCACGTCAGGCCGCCCGAAGTCGCTTTTGACGGCCCGCTGCAAATGCAGGTTTCCAGCCTCGCCTACGACCCCTACGTCGGCGTGCTGGGCATTGCGCGCATCCGACGCGGTGAGGTACGGACCAACATGCCGGTAACCGTGGTCGCGGCGGACGGCAGCCAGCGCAATGCCCGGGTACTCGAGATCTTCGAATTCCACGGGCTCGAAAAGCACAAGACGCCTCAGGCCAGTGCCGGCGATATCGTCGTGTTCAGCGGTATCGACGAACTCAACATCTCGGACACCGTGTGCAGTAGGGAAAGACCGGAGGCCTTGCCGCCGCTCGCAGTCGATGAACCGACCATCAGCATGACGTTCCAGGTGAACAAGTCACCGTTCGCCGGACAGGAAGGCAAGTACCTGACCAGCCGCCAGATCCGCGAGCGTTTGGACCAGGAGCTGAAGCACAACGTTGCGTTGCGCGTCGCAAATACGGAAGACCCTGACAAGTTCCGTGTTTCCGGTCGTGGCGAACTGCACCTGTCCGTCCTGATCGAGACGATGCGGCGCGAGGGATTCGAACTCGCCGTGTCCAGACCGGAGGTCATCGTTCACGAGGAAAACGGCGTGCGGCTGGAGCCCTGGGAGCAATTGACGGTCGATTTCGAGGAGCAATACCAGGGTGCGGTCATGACGCGGCTGGCCGACAGACGCGGCGAGTTGCAGAACATGTTGCCGGACGGCCGCGGCCGGGTTCGCCTGGACTACCGCATCCCGACGCGGGGGCTTATCGGCTTTCGCACCGAGTACCTGACGGCCACGGCTGGTACCGGTCTCATCTACCATGTTTTCGATCGTTACGACCGGCTCATACCCGGGACGCTTGGGCAGCGCATCAACGGAGTCCTGGTGTCCATGGTCCAGGGCAAGGCGCTTGCCTATGCACTATTCAATCTGCAGGAGCGCGGCCGACTGATGATCGGGCATGGCGAGCAGGTGTACGAAGGCATGATCGTCGGCATTCACAGCCGCAACAACGACCTGGTCGTCAACCCGACCAAGGGAAAGCAGCTGACCAATATTCGGGCCGCGGGCAGCGATGAAAACATCGTGCTGACGCCGCCGGTGCGGTATTCGCTGGAGCAGGCACTGGAATTCATTGACGACGACGAGTTGCTCGAGGTCACTCCGGTCCGACTCCGCCTGCGCAAGAAGGTGCTGACGGAATCGGGACGCAAACGCGACGCACGCGCGAAGGCCGGTTAGTCAGGGTGGCGATGGAAGAATCCGCCGCATCCACTCTCGCCTTTCGCGACCTGAAACCCGACGACATACTGGGCGCTCTGGAAGGCCTGGGCTTCCGCTGTGACGGCCGATTCCTCGCTCTGAACAGCTACGAGAATCGTGTCTACCAGGTTGGCATCGAGGATGCCGAGCCGGTGGTGGCGAAATTCTATCGCCCTGGACGCTGGAGCGACGAAGCAATCCTCGAAGAACACGCGTTCACGCTGGAACTGGCCGCACATGACATTCCGGTCGTCGCACCACTCACCATCGACGGCCGGACGCTGCATCATTGCGGGCTTTTCCGCATCGCCGTCGCACCGCGTCGAGGCGGGCGTGCCCCGGACCTCGACAACGCAGACCTGCAACGCCAGCTCGGGCGGCTGGTCGCAAGAATTCATCTCGCCGGCGAGACCGCTGTGTTTCGGCATCGCCCGACGATCACGATCGAAAGTTATGGTTACGAATCCGCCGACTACTTGCTGCGGACAGACTTCATACCCTCCGACCTGGTCGCCGCGTACCAGGCCATCACGCAGCTGGTCTGCGAGTACGCAGAAGCCTGTTTCGATCGATGTGGACAATACCGGCAGATACGCCTGCACGGCGATTTTCATCCCGGCAACGTGCTGGTCGCCGGCGATGCCCTGCATATCGTTGATCTCGACGACGCGCGCAGCGGACCGGCAATACAGGATCTCTGGATGTTCCTCTCCGGGAATCGCCAGGAGCAGACGCCGCAACTTGACATACTGTTGGACGGATACCGCGAATTTCGCCGTTTCGATGTGCGCGAACTCAACCTGATCGAGGCATTGCGGACGCTGCGGATCATGCACTATGCGGCCTGGCTCGCCAGGCGATGGGAAGACCCGGCATTCAGGATCGCCTTTCCGTGGTTCAACACGGAAAGTTACTGGGGCGAACACATCCTGACGCTACGCGAGCAGGCGGCAGCGATGCTTGAACCGCCGCTCGAGTGGCGCGCTTGAACTCTTATCCCCGGTGCAGCCAGTGACTATCCGGCTGCAGGCATGGAATTACCATGCTAATCAATAGCGTACCGGAACAAATCGCCTGCGGATAAACGACGGCTGGCAATGGTCGGCTCGGTTGCGCTGTCAGGGAACCCGGTCTAAAGTCAGTAGCGCATGTAATCGTCGGATTATTGCGGAACTCTGGCGGCAAGACCCGCTCATAGTAGGCATCAACAGGCTTCCATTGGACGTCTCCGGGGACACGGCATCTTGAGATCGATAAAGCTCAGGGCTTGTGCAATTGCTGCCCTTGCGGTGACGCT
>JAKEGN010000244.1 GCA_022615525.1 Woeseiaceae bacterium | reverse complement strand
TGGGGCCCGGGCGTATGCGGAGACAGCGCCGCGGCCCACTACTATTTCGACAAGAGTGTCGATGAGCTCACCGTTGTGGAGGCGGCCTGGATGGCGGGGCTGTTGCGAAACCCGGACCGTGCGGACCCGAACCTCGCGGTCCGGTCCAAACGAACCTACTGGATCGTCGATCAGATGATCACGATTCCCCGCGCACGGCGCAATGCCGCCCTTGAGGAGCTCAGCCGGATGGATGACCGAACCTCTTAGCAACCGCGTCGATGTGTCGCCGTCTTGGCAGTCTGTCGAACACCGGTCGAGACAACGACCTGTGCCTGCTTGTATGAAAATGCCGGGGCTTCCGTAATAATTGTGCCTGCCAGACTTGCAGGGGGGGCAGGATGAACAAAAAAGGAAAGATCGCAGCCGGAGCGGCCGTCGCAGTCTCCGTGGTGGCGATTCTCGCCGCGGCGTACAGCGGTTGGACGGGGTCATGGATCACCGGCACGAAGCAGAACACATCCGCTGCCGCCCAAGGCAGCCCGGAACAGAAGTTCAGCGAGATCGTCGCCCGCTACCGAAAGATCATCGTGCTGGCACAGGGCCCGGAAGACCAGACCGATCCGGAGCAGGAACGCGTCTCGGCCGTTGGAAGGATCATTTATCACGAGCAATTGCGTCTTCACGAGGACCTTTTCGGCATGCTCCGCAGCGACCTGCTGCGAACCGGAATCGAAAATAACCCGCAGCAGGCGTCGGCCGTTGACGGCTTTCTCGATCGCCTCGAGCGCGATCCGGACCTCTGGGATGCCGACAAGCTCGCGTTCCGCGATCTCCTGCTGGATCTGCACGCCGCCCTCGACAATCTGGTGGCGGCGCCGGACCGCCTGCAGGAGCTGAAGAACCGCATTGCCGAAGATCAGAAGGGTCTGGACCAGATTCAGGCCCTGTACAGCAAGGAAATCGAGCGGGTGATGTCGCGCATTCGCCTGCGTGGCATTCCGGTTTGCCGCGAGTCCTGGGACAAGTACGTCGTGTTTCTCCAGGAGCGCTACCGCCGAGACGACATTCTGAACGAATACGATCGAGACCGGACGCTGGTGCCGGCGTCCCGTGGACCCGGTCCCACCCTCGGCCGGGACGAGATCAACGGCTCGGGGCTGCCGAGCAAGACCGTGGTGATGACGTTCGATGATGGCCCGCACCACCGCTACACCGATCAGATCCTCGCGCTGCTGCAGAAATACGGTGCCAACGCCGTGTTCTTTCAGGTTGGCAAGAACGTCGGCCTGATCGGCGAGCAGGGTGACATCAGTCTCACCACGAAATCCGAAATCAGCCGCCGCGTCGTGGAAAAGGGATTCCTGCTCGCAAACCACAGCCAGACGCACACCGAGTTGACCAGGGTCGACAGCCGCCGGATCGCCAGCGAGATCCGGAACACCAACAGCATCCTGGAAACGATAACGGGGACCCGACCCGTATTGTTCCGTCCGCCCTACGGGTCGCGAAATGCAGACGTTCATGCGACTGTCCGGTCGGAAAACATGAAAACCATCATGTGGAACGTCGACTCGATGGACTGGGCGGACCCAATTCCGCAGTCGATTGCCAATCGCGTGCTTGAACAGATCGCAGGCCGGGAGCACGGGATCGTCTTGTTGCATGACATTCATGGGCGTACGGTGGAGGCGCTGGAAATCATTCTAAAGGCGCTTCGGGAAGACGGTTATCGTTTCGCCGCATGGGACGGGCAGTCCTTTGTTGCGACGGGCGGCGCCGTCGAGACCAAGGCGTCGACGAAACCGGCGCTCGCGGCCCAGCCGCTCTATCGCGAATCATGGGCCGCCGTCATCGGCATCGACGACTATGAAAAATGGCCCAAGCTCCGGTACGCGATGAACGACGCAGAAGCGGTCCGCGAGATCCTGATACGACGCTACCGTTTCAAGCCGGAGAACATCTTCACCCTCTACAACGGCGAGGCCACGCGCAAGAACATCCTGTCCTTGCTCGGCGACAAGCTTGCCGACCCCCAGCGCGTGCAACGCGATGACCGGGTATTCGTCTTCTTTGCCGGCCACGGAACGACCCGCAGGCTCGCGACCGGCCGCGATCTGGGATACATCGTTCCGGTTGAGGCCGATGGCAGCGATTTCCAGGGCCAGTCCATCTCGATGACCAACTTTCGCGACATCGCGGAGGCCATTCCGGCCAAGCATCTGTTGTTTGTCATGGACTCCTGCTACAGCGGCCTGGGCCTGACCCGGGGAGCCGCTACACCGGGTTACTTACACGATCTCTCACGGCGCACCGCGCGCCAGATTCTGACCGCAGGCGGAGCCGATCAGCAGGTTGCGGACGAAGGGCCCAACGGGCATTCAGTCTTTACCTGGACGTTGCTGCAGGCGCTTGAGGGCAGTGGCGACCTGAACGGCGATGGCTATATTACGGCTTCCGAGCTCGCTGCCTACGCGGTCCCCATTGTTGCGTCGGTCTCCCAGCAAACGCCGGCCTTTGGAAATATTCCCGGCAGCGAAGGCGGTGATTTCGTCTTCGATCGCAACCATGAAGGCGAGGATCTGAGCGAGCTGTCCGAGCAGCTTGACGATGAGGCCATACGCCTTAATACGGAACTGGAAAGATTGCGGAAAGATATCGTTGCCAAGCGCGAGCGCAATCTGAAATTGCAGCAGGAGCTGAAAGCCGCGCAGACACAGGCAGAAAGCCCGACCCCGGCCGTTGACAGCGCCGCGGAAACAGCCGCGCGCCATAGTGACCGCGGTTTGGCTCTATACAAGGAAAAGAAATACAAGGATGCGCTGGAGGAGTTCATCGCCGCAACACGCATCAATCCGGCAGATGCGCAGGCGGCCAACAATCTGGGATTCATGTACTACAAACTGGATCAGATGGACGAGGCGATCCTCTGGATTAAAAAGGCCATATCGCTTGACCCGAACAGAATAGTGGCCTATCGAAATCTGGGCGACGCCTACGAAGGGCTGGGCCGCTCCGCGGATGCCGGCCAGGCCTATGAAAAATATCTGTCGCTGAATCCACCGGCAAAATCGGCTGCCAGTATCAAGGACAAACTGAAGAATCTTCGTCAATCGCTAGCGCCCTGAGATTGCCGCACAAGCATGTCTGTGACCGGAACGCTCGCTGGTCGCCCGAAAGCCTGGCGCGGGCCTTTAGAATGACGCTGCCGGCGCTGCTGGTGCCGCCGAGGCGGACGGCGGCGGGGCGGGTGATTCTGGCGTTGTTGGAGGAGGTGAATTAGCGAATGTGTCGCCGCGCCAACGGCGAGATGGTGCGGGCTGCGCCGCGGTTGTCGGGTTACGCTGCGCTAACCCCACCTACTTTCATGAAGTGACGGCGGGGCGCCGCTCTGCGGGGTTGTCTCGAATCCACATGTCTTTTGTGGATAAGGCCGCCGTCCGGCGTTCCGACC
>JAKEGN010000243.1 GCA_022615525.1 Woeseiaceae bacterium | reverse complement strand
GGCACTGCGGAAACTCGGTCGGGTCGACACGCTCGTTCGCCGGGACGGGCATATCGTTCGATTGCCAGCGGAACAGCTCGTACCGGGTGACGTAGTGTTGCTCGAAGGAGGCGACGTCGTCACAGCCGACCTGCGGGTGATCGAATCGTCTCGGCTGCAGGCAGATGAATCCACCCTGACCGGCGAGTCGGTGCCGGTTGCGAAGCAGGCGCTGGTGGTGCCCGTTGAAACACCGTTGGCGGAACGCAGCAACATGTTGTTCAAAGGTTCTGCAGTGACCCGCGGCACGGCAACGGCGCTCGTCGTCGCGACTGGCCTCGCCACGGAGCTCGGCAAGATCTCGCAGCTGGTCTCAACCGCGAAGCCACAGGTGACGCCGCTCGAGCGGCGCCTCGATGCATTGGCAGTGCGCCTCGCATGGGCGGTGCTGTTGATTGCCATACTGCTGGTCGCCGCCGGCGCACTGGTCGGTCGCGATACGCTCCTCGCCATCCAGGTAGGCATCGCACTCGCTGTTGCGGCAATTCCGGAAGGCCTGCCGATCGTCGCCACCATTGCACTGGCGCGCGGCATGTGGCGCATGTCGAAAAGGAATGCGTTGATTGCACGCCTTTCGGCGGTGGAGACGCTGGGAGCCGCCAGCATCATCCTGACTGATAAAACCGGAACGCTGACCGAAAACCGCATGACCCTGACGACGTTGCATCTCGGTGACGCCGTCATAGCCGTGACCGGTACCGGCCTCGAGATCAGTGGCAGGTTTCTTGCGGGCGACACCCCGGCACGTGGGGACCATTTGCGGCGTGTCGACGAACTGCTGACGATCGCAGCACTGTGCTGCAATGCCGAGCTCAACGTAGCCGAATCCGGCGAGTGCGAGGTCGTCGGCGATCCGACCGAAAAGGCGCTCCTGATCGCTGCCGCCAAACGCGGCTTGTATCGTCACCAGTTGCAGCTCGGGATGCCACGGCTACGCGAGGAGGCCTTCGATCCGCAGACCAAGTTGATGGCGACCTGGCACCGAACGTCTGCCGGCCTGCTGCTTGCCGTCAAGGGGGCTCCGGAGGTCGTGCTCGATGCCTGCACGTCGGTCCGTGCGGAACCGGCCGAAGTGGCGCTGACCGATGCGGAGCGTCAAGCCTGGCGGGACCGGGCGGCGGCACTGGGTACCCAGGGACTGCGCACGCTTGCTATCGCCACGAAGACGGTCCGGGACGAAACCGATGGGCCGGCTTCCGGACTGACGCTGCTCGGGGTTGCCGGGCTCGAGGACCCGCCGAGATCCGGTGTCCGCGATGCGATCGAACGGTGCAAGCGCGCGGGTATACGCGTGGTCATGGTCACGGGTGATCACGCCGCAACCGCACGGCATATTGCTACGGAACTGGGACTCGTAACGGACGATTCCGGACCCGGGAATTTCGTCGACGCACGCGTACAGCTGGTGCCGGGCGCGCCACCGCACGCCATCGACCTGATGCGTGCCAGCGTCATCTCGCGTACCTCGCCTGAGCAAAAGCTCGAGCTTATCGATCGATACCAGAAACTCGGCCATGTCGTCGCCATGACCGGGGACGGAGTCAATGACGCACCGGCCCTCAGGAAGGCCGACATCGGCGTTGCGATGGGCTTACGCGGTACCGCGGTGGCGAGGGAAGCGGCCCACATGATCCTGCAGGATGACAATTTCGGCACCATCGTGGAGGCGGTATCGCAGGGCCGCGCCATTTACGCCAATATTCGCAAGTTCGTTGTGTACCTGCTGTCGTGCAATATCAGCGAGATCATGATAGTCAGTGTCGCAACGGTCGCCGGCGCAGCGCTGCCATTGCTGCCGCTGCAAATCCTGTTCCTGAACCTCGTCACCGACGTTTTCCCAGCACTCGCACTCGGAGTCGGCCACGGCTCCGACCAGCTGATGCAGGCCAAACCGAGGCCCGCCGCCGAGCCGATCCTGACCGGGCAGCATTGGGTACGGATCCTCGTTTACGGTGCCGTCATGTCCGTCAGCGTCCTGCTGGCCATGGCAATTGCGCTGCAGTGGCTCGGCTTCGGCTACGAGCAGGCGGTAGCCGTTTCGTTCACGACCCTGGCACTCGCCCAGTTGTGGCACGTGTTCAACATGCGTGCGCCGCAAAGTCGTCTGCTGCGCAACGAGATCGTCAGCAACCCGTGGATCTGGGCGGCGCTGGCGTTCTGCCTGGTCATGATACTGGCAGCAGTTTCCATACCGGGCTTGAGGCAGTTGTTGAAGCTGAGCCAGTTGCCGGCAAACGGCTGGCTGCTGGTCATTATCATGAGCAGCGTGCCGCTGTTGCTGGGTCCCATCGAGAAGCTTATACGGAGGGGCGATCGCGTTCCGGCAATGCAGGAATGAAACGCATGGCTCCTCCATGCCGTTCGCATTGCACCACGAGTTCGTTCTGCGGCAGGCCTAGCCGCGCCAGAAATCCGGCGTGAACAGCAGGAATATGGTGAGCACCTCGAGGCGACCCAGGATGCAGGCGAATGCGGCGATGAACTTGACCGGATCGCTGACGGTGGCGAAGTTCGACGCGACTTCGCCGAGACCGGGGCCCAGGTTATTGATGCAGGTTGCGACGGCCGAGAAAGCGGTGACCTGGTCCAGGCCCAGCCACATCATGGCCAGCATCAGCACTACGAACACAAAAGTGTAAACAGTGAAAAATGCCCAGACGGCGCGAACCACTGAATCGTCGATGACGTCCGCGCCGATACGCAAGGGGCGGACCAGCCGTGGGTGAATCAGGCGCTGTATCTCGATGCCGGCCTGGCGTGTCATCACGAGGAAACGAATGACTTTCATTCCGCCGGCGGTCGAGCCTGCACAACCGCCGATAAAGCTGATGAATATCAGCAGCACCGGGAGCAGGACAGGCCAGACCGAGAAGTCATCGATGCCGTAACCGGTCGAGGTTATCACCGAGACCACTTCGAATGCCGACAGCCGGAACGCATGCATGAGCGTCGTGTCCGTCTCGCGGAAAAGCACGACGGTGACGAACAGGGTCAGAACGAGGACCGTGGCCAGGAACACGCGTGCTTCCGGATTCGACGTGTAAGGATCCAGGGACAACCTGCCCCAGGCGCGAAAATGCAGGGCAAAGTTGATGGCCCCGAGC
>JAKEGN010000242.1 GCA_022615525.1 Woeseiaceae bacterium | reverse complement strand
CATTGAAGACGGGAATACCACGCTTGCTCATGGCGTCCACAGGGATGTTGTTCACGCCGGCTCCTGCCCTCCCGATGGCAGCAACCGAAGGCGGTATCTCCATGTCGTGCATGTTGTAAGAGCGAACGATAATCGCGTCGGGATTCCTAAGCTCCGAAGCGACTTCGTAAAGCTTCCGCGGAAATCTTCTCAAGCCGGCTACGGCGATATTGTTCAGCGTCAGGACTTTGTACATGGATTCAGGCCTGTGGCAATCAACCGTTCTTGCGCTCGAATTCGCGCATGTATTGAATCAGTGCATCGACTGCGTCTTCGGATGTCGCATTATAAATCGATGCGCGCATTCCGCCGACGGAGCGGTGGCCCTTGAGATTGGTCAGTCCTGCCTGCTCGGCGCCCGCCAGGAACGTGCTGTCCAGGGCTGGATTGGTCAGTACGAACGGCACGTTCATCCAGGAGCGGCAATCGGGTTGCACCGGATTGCTGTAGAAGTCCGATGCGTCAATGGCCGCATACAGCTTGTCCGCTTTTCTCTTGTTTCGTTGAGCCATCACATCGAGCCCGCCCAGCCCTTTCAGATGCTCAAACACCAGGCCTGCCACGTACCAGGCGAATGTCGGCGGCGTGTTGGTCATGGAGTCGGATTCCGCATAGATCTTGTAGGTGAGCAGCGAGGGAATATCCTTGCGCGCGGGCTCGAGCAGGTCCTTTCTGACGATCACGAGCGTGATCCCGGCAGGACCGATGTTCTTCTGTGCACCGGCATAGATGATGCCAAATCGACTGACGTCGATCGGCCGGGAAAGTATCGTGCTGGACATGTCGGCAACAAGCGGCACACCGTCCGTCTGCGGGATGAAATGGAACTCGACGCCGTCGATGGTTTCATTCGGCGTGTAGTGGACGTACGCGGCGTTGCGACTCAATCGCCATTCCGAAGGCGGCGGAATATACGTGTAGTTGCGATCGCCACTGTCAGCAGCGACGTTGAGCTTGCAATAGCGGCGTGCCTCGGCAACGGCCTTCTTCGACCAGCTGCCGGTTTGGAGATAGTCAACCGTTTGCGTCCCGCCGGCAAGGTTCAGGGGTACCATCGAGAAATGCATGGTGGCTCCGCCCTGCACAAACAGCACACTGTAGTCATCGGGTACTGAAAGCAAATCCCGCACGTCCTTTTCGGCCCTGGCCGCGGTCTCCATGAAGGCTTTGCCGCGATGACTGACCTCCATGACGGACATGCCGGTCCCGTTCCAGTCAGGGATATCGGCGCGAATTCGCTCCAGTACCTCGAGAGGCAAGGCGGCAGGGCCGGCGCTGAAATTGTAGACTCGAGACATATCGCAGAAATCCTGGCTTGGGATGGGATTGGTTGAGATCAAAAGTGCTGGTGCAATGATTGAAACGAGAATTGCGAGCCCTGCTACTCCTCATCGCTCTCGATGTATTCTATTCGCGCGAGGCCGACCAGCCGCTGCTCTTCCTCGACCCGGATCAGGCGCACACCCTGGGTATTTCGGCCGATGACCGAGATATCGCTGACCGGCGTGCGGACGAGCGTTCCATTGGAGCTGATGAGCATGATTTCATCCTCGTCCCGGACCTGCAGCGCGCCAACCGTGCGCCCGTTTCGGGCCGATGTCTGGATGGCTATGACTCCCTGGCCACCGCGCCCCTGGACCGGAAATTCCTCGATCGCGGTGCGCTTGCCGTAGCCGTTTTCCGTTGCGGACAACAGTAGTCCGTCACCGACAATGCTCAATGCTATTACTTCATGTCCCGGCACCAGCTTGATGCCACGCACACCCGCCGCGCCGCGCCCCATGGGGCGCACGTCCTTCTCGCTGAAGCGAATCGCCTTGCCGCTGCTCGCGACCAGGATGATCTCCCGATTACCGTCGGTTATCGCGACGTCGACCAGCTTGTCGTCGTTGCGCAAATCGATGGCAATGATGCCGCTGGCCCTCGGGCGGGAGAACAGGCTGAGCGGTGTCTTCTTGACCGTTCCGGCACTCGTCGCCATGAAAATGAAGTTGTCCCTGTCGAATTCCCGTATGGGGAGCACGGCATTGATACGCTCGCCATCCTCGAGCGGCAACAGATTGACAATGGGCTTGCCTCGCGAACCGCGGCTTGCCTGCGGCACCTGGTATACCTTCAGCCAGTACATCTTGCCGCGGCTTGAGAAACACAGAATGGTGTCGTGTGTGTTGGCCACAAACAGCTTGTCGATGAAATCCTCATCCTTCACCTTCGCTGCGGACCGGCCGCGCCCGCCGCGACGTTGCGCCTGGTAGTCGTCGACGGGTTGTGCCTTCGCGTAACCACCGTGAGACAGCGTGACGACAACCTCCTCGTCGGATATCAGGTCTTCAATCTGCAGGTCGCTGTGGTCCTGCACGATCTCGGTTCGACGCGCATCACCGTAATTGTCGCGGATTTCGGCGAGTTCCTGCCGGATGACGCTCAGCAGTTTTTCAGGGTCGGCAAGGATATCTGAAAGTTCTTTAATACTTTCAATTACCTCTTTGTATTCATTAAGTATTTTCTCTTGTTCCAAACCGGTCAATCGGTGCAGCCTGAGATCCAGTATTGCTTGCGCCTGAACTTCGGACAGACGGTACTTGCCCTCCACGAGGCCGTAACCTTCCGCGAGGGAATCCGGCCGGGTGTCGGTGGCCCCGGCTTTTTCCAGCATGGCTGTCACGGAACCGGGGGACCATCTCCGCCCGACCAGCTGCTCCTTGGCCTCGGCGGGCGACGGTGACGCCTTTATCAGCGCGATCACTTCGTCGATGTTGGCCAGCGCCACCGCCTGGCCTTCCAGGATATGGGCCCTATCCCTGGCTTTTCGCAGGTTGAAAATGGTTCGCCGGGTGACGACTTCCCGCCGATGCGACAGAAACGCTTCCAGAATCTGCTTGAGGTTAAGCAGTTTCGGCTGGCCCTCGTGCAGAGCGACCATGTTGATGCCGAATACACTCTGCAGTGGCGTCTGTTTGTAGAGATTGTTGAGGACGACATCGCTGACTTCGCCGCGCCTGAGTTCGATTACGATGCGCATGCCATCCTTGTCCGACTCGTCGCGCAATTCGCTGATCCCGTCGATGCGCTTGTCCCGAACCAGCTCGGCAATCTTCTCGATCAGCCTGGCCTTGTTAACCTGGTAGGGCAGCTCGGTAACGATGATCGCTTCCTTGCCACGCTTGTCGATCACCTCGAGCGAGGTTCGTGCACGTATGTACACGCGGCCACGACCGGTCTTGTAAGCGGAGTAGATTCCTTGCGCCCCGTTGATGATTCCCGCAGTTGGAAAATCCGGGCCGGGTACGTGTTGCATCAGTTCCTGTGTGTCGATTGCAGGATTGTCCACCAGCGCAAGACAGGCGCTCACAATCTCGTTCAGGTTGTGCGGAGGTATGTTGGTCGCCATTCCCACTGCTATGCCGGAAGACCCATTGACCAGCAGATTGGGTACGCGTGTCGGCATGACCGATGGTTCGCTCTCCGATCCGTCGTAGTTCTCGACGAAATCCACGGTCTCCTTGTCGATGTCGGCTAGGATTTCGTGGGCGATTTTCGACATGCGAACTTCTGTGTAACGCATCGCAGCGGGAGCATCGCCATCGACCGATCCGAAGTTGCCCTGCCCGTCCACCAGCAGGTAGCGCATCGAAAACGGCTGCGCCATGCGCACGATCGTATCGTAGACGGCCGTATCGCCGTGCGGGTGGTACTTGCCGATGACATCGCCAACGACCCGGGCGGATTTCTTGTACGGCTTGTTGTAGTCGTTGCCGAGCTCCCGCATCGCATGCAGGACGCGGCGGTGAACCGGCTTCAGGCCATCGCGAACGTCGGGCAAAGCGCGGCCCACGATGACGCTCATGGCATAGTCCAGGTAGGACTGCTGCATTTCCTGTTCGAGACTGACGGACAGGATCTCCTGAGCAACTTCAGACATACAATTTCACACTGTCAGAGCGGTCCCGAAAAAGTCGGAATCGCGGCCAATAAAATCCGGTTGGAAATCGAGGTTCTCTAGTGATTTCTTCGGGCTGAATTCGGGCACAAACGGGCACCGAATCAGAGTAAGAATCATACCACAGCGCGCCTTGCAGAATCAGGCCTGCACAAGCATTTTCCTTGCTCGTGCATCGATTTATCTGTTGGACGGATCGAGGTTATACTGGCGTGGTCCAAGCCCCGAATAACTGGCTTCCAAAACCCTCTGCCGAACTCACGTATGCAGCAGTGCGACACCCTCATTTTGCCCGGCTGGTGCATACCGGTTGAGCCGGACGGTCGGGTACTGACCGATCATGCCGTAGCAATCGATGATGGCCGCATTGTCGACATCCTGCCGAACAGGACCGCCATACAGACCTACAAGCCGGGCATACTTGTGGAACGCCCCGGTCATGTGCTCATTCCAGGACTGGTCAATACGCACACGCATGCCGCGATGACATTGTTTCGTGGCTTTGCGGATGACCTGCCGCTGGAACGGTGGTTGCGGGAACGCATCTGGCCGGTGGAAAAGCGTTGGGTTAGCGCCGAAATGGTCCGTGACGGGACCAGGCACGCGATTGCGGAGATGTTGCTCGCCGGCACCACCTGTTTCAGCGATCAGTACTTCTTTCCGGAGATAGTCGCGGAGACGGCGGCGTCCATGCACATGCGTGCCATGGTCGGGACCCCGGTCATCGACTTTCCGACGCCCTGGGCGAAAAATGCGTCGGACTGCCTGGCCCGTGGGGCGGATCTGGTACACGACAGGTACGCCGAGCACGCACTGATCTCGAGTTGCTTTGCGCCACACTCGACTGACACGGTGTCGGATGCCGCATTTGCCGAATTGCGTGTCATGGCGGACCAGCTCGACGTGCGGGTGCAGATTCATTTGCATGAATCCGTGGCGGAAATTGATGCATCGTTAGCGGCGACCAGCCTGCGTCCGCTTGCAAGATTATCGGCTCTGGGTCTCGTCAATTCATCGCTACTTGTTGTACACGGCGTGCATCTCGATGCAGCCGAGGTGTCACAATTGTCCGCTGCGCGCGTTTCAATAGCACACTGCCCGAGATCAAATCTCAAACTGGCCAGCGGCATCGCGCCCGTTGCCGGTTACGCTGCAAGCGGCCTGAATATCGCACTCGGCACCGACGGTGCGGCCAGCAATAATGCATTGGACCTGTTTGACGAAATGAAGACGGCCGCGTTGCTGGCCAAGGCGATCGCTCAGGACGCCGCCGTGGTACCAGCCGCGTCGGCGCTCCGTATGGCCACGTTGGGCGGGGCCGTGGCGCTCGGCCTGTCAGACAGTACAGGTACCATAGAGACAGGCAAATGGGCCGACCTGACCTGCATCGACATGCAGCAGCTTCGAAGTCTGCCGCTTTACGACCCGCTATCCCAGCTGGTATATGCGACGAGT
>JAKEGN010000241.1 GCA_022615525.1 Woeseiaceae bacterium | reverse complement strand
GGGTCATCAGCAAGCACGGCAAGTGCCGGTGTGACTTCCGCCAAAACACCGCCGCTGCTCCAACCGCTGTCGACTGCCTTTTGCAGATGCGTAAATGCCGCATCTTGATCGCCCAGCAAGGCGTACTGGATGGCCCGGCTTCCGGAGAACAGGAAGTTGTCGACGCCCTGCTTCAACAGCTTCGACGTGTGTTCCTCGACGTACATCATCGCCTCGTCAAAACGTGCCTGGTTGCCGTTGCGGGAATACGCAAAGGCCACTTCGGTCATCATCGAATAGCCGAATTGATCACCGGGATTCTCCGCCGCGAATGCGGCAATACTCGGCCAGCGTTCCTCGATGTAATTGACGACCTCTTCGCTACGGCCGTCCCGGTTCAGCAGGTAGAACAGGGTTTCGGGGAAGCCCGACACCGCCTGGTCGTGCGCGAGCCTGAAGGCATCGTCGAAACGTCCGAGCTCATAGAGTGCGAAGGGTCGAAAGAACGTTGACCCCTCCGTTACCGCACGCTCGAATTGCAATGTACTCATCAGGCCAATGCTCAGGAATATCTTGTCGAGTCCGCTCATGTCGCCGTACTTGCTGCGCATTTCCATCGCCTGCAGGCCTTCGCCGCGGCGCCCGGAATAGACATAGTTGACAGCACGCGCGGTCAGCAGGTCCGGGTTGTCGGGATCAAATACCGCCATGCGCCTGATCAGGGCTTCGGCCTTGTCCCGTTCGCCGAAGGCATTGAACGCGGTAATGGCGTTGCTGAACGCTGGCCGGTACAGCGGGTCTTTCTCGGCGATTTCCGTGAGAATCTTCAATGCGCCGCGGTGATCACCGACGCCTGCCAGCGAGATCTGCAGCCAGTTACTTGCATCAATCAGGTTGGGGTTGATTGACAACGCCTTCATCAGGTTGTCAATCGACGCTTCGTATCCCGATGGCGACTTGCCATTGTACAGGCCGAGCGCGGCCCAGCCTTCGGCGAGGTTCGCATCGAGACTCAGCGCCTGGTCGACGAAACGTTTTGCACGACGATTCGCCTCGTCGTCGGGTATCGAGCCGTACTGCTGCTCGGACAGCAATATCGTTGCGATGCCGCGCTGGGCGTAAGCCGGGGCATAGTCAGGATCGAGCCGAATCGCCTGGTCGAGTTCGTCGACGGCAATCTCGATCTCGGAGCCCGCCCGCGTGTACATGCGCTGCTTGGCCCGCAGGTAGAGTTCATAGACTTCCGGGTTCGTACGATTGACTTCGGCAATGACGGTTTCGTCCGTCAGTAGCTGGCTCTTCAGCTGTTTCAGAATCTCGCTGGCGATCTCGTCCTGGATGGCAAAAACATCGGTGAGCTCGCGGTCGTAGGTGTCCGACCAGAGGTGAAATCCATTGTCGACCTGTATGAGCTGGGCCGTGATCCGGACCTGGTTGCCCGCCTTGCGCACGGAGCCTTCGAGAATGTGGTTCACGCCGAGCGCCTCGCCTATGCGGCGCAGGTCGTCATTCTGTCCCTTGAACGCGAACGACGAGGTGCGGCCGGCGACGTTCAGTTGCTTCACCGACGCCAGCGAATTCAGTATTTCTTCCGTAATGCCATCGGAAAAATATTCCTGTTCCGCATCCGAACTCATGTTGACGAACGGCAGCACGGCAATGGACCGGGCACTGTCATCGATCGCGGCGACGGATTGCGCATCCGGCACCTGCGATCGATTCATCTGGCGCTCTACCAGCAGCAATACGACGGCCACTATCAGCGAGGCGACGATGATGTAATTCAGCTTTCGCCCTGTCTGGCCCGCAATCGACCCGGACCGGTCGACTTCCGATTCCTTCTTGATGCCTTCCGGCGTCAACTCGAACGCCCAGGCAAAGATGAGGGCAGGAACGAGACCGATGGCGAGGATGATCAGGATCAGTTTCGGGGCCCAGGCAGGCAACTCGAGGATGGGCGCGACGACATCGACAATCTGCAGCAGGATCCAGGAGGCGACGGCATACGCGATGCCGACGCGAATGACGTTACGGCGGCCGAGCTCCTCGAAGAGCTTCAAACGACCACCAATTTAAGCGCGGCGACGATATATGACCGCCGCCAAAAGTCGATCCGCTGGGGCGTAAGCATAATGAGCGACCTGTTCCCCGATTCCGGCTGGCGAAATGATACCAAGACTCACAAGCCATTGAACGGCTGAAAAAGGCCGTGCGTTACGAATTGGAGCGGGTGATGGGAATCGAACCCACGTCTTCAGCTTGGGAAGCTGAGGCCCTGCCATTAGACGACACCCGCAGTATCCTTGGCCTTTGGCGGATTCTACAGTGTCCACGGGCGGCAAGTCATCGCAGCTGTCGGAGCGCATTCGGGCGACCGCGTCGACCGGCCGGCAGTACATGGCAGCGTATCTTTTCGACGCTTTTGTAAGCATCATGTGCTCCGGGTTAGCGGTGTCAAACAGGGCCTCAATGTGAATATGTCTTCTTACTGGCAGCGAATCTCGCTGGCTACGGGCTTGCTGGCCTGGCTCGGGGCTTGCGCAATGAGTTCGCAGGTCACCAGGGTCCAGGCAGTTTCGGAGTCTGCGGAAACGCCATACAAAAAGATCCTGGTCATCAGCCTTTTCGAGTCATTTGATACGCGACGATATCTCGAAACGGAGATGGTCAAACAACTGTCCAGTCGCGGTACCGAAGCCGTCGCGGGCACCTCGATGATGGATTCGAAAGCGCCTGTTAACCGGCATACCCTCATTCCTATGGTGCAGGAGATTGGGGCAGATGCCGTGATGGTTACACAACTGGTAAGCCTCGTATCGGATGCCGAGGTAAAGGACATGAACCCCGAGTCGACGCACATCTTCAGGCCCACCTATTATTACAATGTGTGGACTTACGAACTGACCGAGTATGTGGATCCGAAGAGCGTGGACTTCGAACATGCACTCAAGCTGGCAACACAACTCTACGCTGTTTCGACGCAGGAACAGGTCTGGGCGATAGAGATCGATTCGAAGATCAAGCAGGATACTGACCACTTGCGCGATTATTCGCTGTTCGTCAATGAAGCGGAGACCATAGTCTCGGCAGTGTCGCAGGATGGCCTGATCGCGAACTGATTCCCGGAACCGTTCCGCCCGGATCCAGGCTGCAACGGGAGCGCCCGGCTGCGGGCAAACCCAAATATGCCGATCCCGCATTTCCGGCACGTGATGCGGTGTTGTCCTTACCGGCCGGTCAAAAGCGCCCATGTCCCTGCCTCAATCACACTACGTAGTTTCACGAATGTCTGCAGACAGCGGCCGTACTAGCATGAAGTACTAGAAAACAAGGGATCGATAATGCGGCAACACATGACAGCCTGGATGGCCGTGCTCGGCCTTGCCGGGCTTCTGGCCGGTGCGTCCTGCGCGCAGGAGACTGGTCCTGCGGAATTTCACGATTCGCACCTCCACCTGACCAACTATGTGCAGCAGGGTACGACGCTGAAAGACTACATTGCCATGATGGGCTCCACTGTCGGGCGTTCCGCCGTTTTCGGCATCCCGCTGCAGCAGCAGTGGGACTATGGCAATACCGGCGATTTCGCGCCGACCTATTACCTGCAGACTGACGCGCCGCTGTATTACTACTCATTCGCCGACGCGCAACTTGCGATGCAATACCTTGCGCTGAAGCCCGAGGAGCAGGCGCGCGTCGATCCGATGATCATCGGTTTCAATCCAGCCGACATGTATGGTGTAGACCATATTCGCCGCGTGCTGACGACTTTCCCGGGGGTGTTCAGCGGCATCGGCGAGTTCACGATCCACAAGGAATTTGTGTCGGCCAAGATTGCCGGCGGACCTCCGAGCCTGCTGGATCCGGCCCTGGACCGCATTTTCGAGTTTGCCGGAGAGACAGGACTTGTCGTGCTCATCCATAACGATGTCGACATGCCGTTCCCGAGACCGGGGCAGGATCCGTACTCGGCGCGACAGTTCGGCGCAGTATTGAGGCGACACCCGGATGCAACGGTCATCTGGGCGCACATGGGCCTCGGGCGCATCGTCCATCCGGTCACGGACATGGCAGCGCTCATGGGGCGCGCGCTCGACGATCCGGAATTGCAACATGTCTATATCGATCTCTCCTGGATGGAGACCGCGAAGTTCCTGGTTGCGAGTCCGGAGGCGATCGCCATTACCGCAGAACTCATCAATCGTCACCCGGACCGGTTCCTGTTCGGTAGCGACGAGGTCGCGCCGGCCACTCTCGACCCGATGGTCAAGGTCTATGACACCTACGCTCCCCTGTGGGCGGCACTTGGCCCGGAGACACGCAGCAAGGTGCTGAAGGGTAATTACGAAAGAATTTTTGACGCAGCCCGGGTGAAAGTTCGTGCATGGGAGGCGGAGAACGCCAAATGAAAAGTCGTCCATTTCGATCACACGTCGGGAGATTGAACATGAGTTTCGATATTAGGAAATTCGGCCTGCTGTTTTCAGCGTTATTCATTTTCGCGGCAACGGCACAGGCTCAATCGGCCAAAGAGATTCAGGCCGCCCTCGACGCCGCCTATGCAAAATACCGGGACCTGCAGGAAGGCGCGAACGCCGATTACATTCCGGCGCTCGCTGCCGTCGATTCGAATATCTACGGCATAGCGCTGGTAACGACGAACGGCAAGGTCTATACCGCGGGTGACATAGCGTCCGAGGTCTCGATCCAGTCGATCTCGAAAGTCTTTACGCTGGCGAAGGTGATGGACGAGCAAGGGCCGGAGATGGTTGCCAACACCATCGGTGTCGATGCAACCGGCATGCGCTTCAACTCCATCGTCTCGATAGAGTTCTCGCAGAAAGCGCTGGGCGGCCCGGAGATGAACTCGCTGGTCAATCCCGGTGCGATTGCAACCACCAGCTACGTCAAGGGCGACACACGGGATGCGATCTGGAACAGTATCCTCTCGTATTACTCCGACTTTGCCGGCCGGCCGCTCTCGGTCAACCAGGAAGTCTTCAAGTCCGAGTCCGATACCAACCAGCGCAACCAGGCCATCGGTTACCTGATGTATGCCTACGGCTACATCAAGAGTGAGCCGATGCGGGCCACGGACATCTATACCGAACAGTGCTCGGTCAGCGTCAACGCGAAAGATCTCGCCATGATGGCAGGAACCCTGGCGAATGCCGGGAAGAATCCGGTGTCGAAAAAGCAGGTCATGAACGCGGAGAACGTGCCCGAGCTGCTTGCCGTGATGGCAACCGCCGGCCTGTACGACGACTCGGGCAAGTGGCTCTATGAGACCGGACTGCCGGGCAAGAGCGGCGTGGGCGGCGGCATCATTGCAGTCTCCCCCGGCAAGTTCGGTATTGCGGTGATCTCGCCGCGGCTGGATGAGGCCGGCAATAGCGTACGTGCGCAAAAGGCCATTGCCGATATTTCGGCGGCTTTGGGCGGCAATCCGCTGGCGGTAAAGGCGCGTTGATCGTTTTACGACATGTTTTGAAGGCAGGGTTCGCAACGGTGCCGACCCTGTCAGAGAAATGTGTCGTGTTTGGGTTCTATTACGATTGGGAGAAATCTATGCAACACGTTATTTCAAGAAGCACGGGTCTTTTCATGTATACGTTCATGGCGACCGCCGTATTGATGACCGCCGGCAACGCGTACGCCGAGTCCGGGGCCTACATCGGCGGCAGCGTCGGCAGTGCGACCGTCGCGGTTGACATTCCGGACGACCTGGGCGCGACGTTCGAGTTCGACGAGAACGATTTTGCCTGGAAAGCTTTCGGCGGCTACAACTTCGATCTCGCGGTGGTGGACCTCGCCATCGAGGTCGGGTACGTCGATTTGGGTGCGCCGTCTGCCGATCTGCTCGGCAGCGCGGTTGAACTGGATGTCAACGGCTGGGATGTTTTCGGGGTGCTTGGCTTTGACATCGGGCCAATCGGCCTGTTTGCCAAGGCGGGCATGGTGTCCTGGGACGTTTCGGCCACAATCGACAGCATAGATGCCGGCAGTGACGACGGCAGCGATCCAGCTTATGGCGTCGGTGCAAGCTTCGCGCTCGGCAATCTCGAAATCCGCGCCGAATACGAGATGTTCGATATCGATCCGGAGGACACGAGCAGCGCGGACGTCTACATGTTGTCGGCGGGGCTCGTCTACAATTTCGGGGGTTGATTCATCCCTGAGAAAGTCGAAACTGTCCCGGGTTTCGCGTAACTTCCTGTATGCGCCACAGCGGCGCATACAGGATTTAAATTCTTGACCGGCGACCAACTCACTCTATTCGCACTTCTTGTCTGCGTCTTCGCGCTGCTCATCGGGGCCGATGGCGCTATGACCTCGTCGCATTCGTTGCGCTGCCCGCAGCGCTGTTGACCGGCATCGTGCCGGCGGACCAGGCGTTCTCGGGTTTCGGTCACCCCGCGGTCATCATCATAGCCTTGGTACTCATCGTCAGCCGCGGCCTGTCCAACAGCGGTGCCATAGAGTTCATTGCGCGATTCGTGGTATCCGAAACCCGGAAGCTTTCAAGCCATATTGGCATCATGGCGACCGTGGCGGCCTCGCTATCGGCAGTCATGAACAACGTGGCGGCACTCGCCATGCTGATGCCGGTCGACATGCAGGCTGCTGCCAAAGCAAACCGCAGTCCGGGACTGTCGCTAATGCCCTAGTCATTCGCTTCGATCCTGGGCGGCATGATTACCCTGATCGGCACACCACCGAATATCGTTATCGCAGAGTTTCGCAACGACGCGCTCGGCGCCTCGTATTCGATGTTCGACTTTGCGCCCGTGGGCTTGGCCTGCGCCGCG
>JAKEGN010000240.1 GCA_022615525.1 Woeseiaceae bacterium | reverse complement strand
AGCCCTCGTTCCCGGCGAGCAGCAGCCGCCCGCGCAGGCTGTCGCCGAGTTCCTGGACCGCGGCTTTCTCGAGTGTCGTCTGGTCCCCATTCCCGGTGACCGCACTGACGGCTGCGCTGACGTCGGTCAGGGATTGCAGCCACGATGCGTAGGCCGCGGACGAGAAGGATGAAGCAACCGCTGCTGCAATGGAGCTGCGAAAAAACTGTCTGCGATTCATGGTGAGTCCCCGTTCGGGCTGATTTGGGTCAGCTTTCACGTTGTTTGGCCGTGAACTCTAATGCAAATACCGCGCGGGCTCCAGATGCTGTGCCTGCCGGCGGTTCAATGCTGAACTCGCTGGTGCGCCACCGAGTACAACAAATGCCCGAGCACCAGCAATCCCCCGGTGAGCAGCCACGCGTCGGCGGTCGACTGAAATGCGATCCAGCTGCAAAGCACGAGGGCGAGTACAGGAATTACGTAGTTGCCCTTGAGCCGATACGCCTGTGCGCGGGTTTCCTCGTCGGCCTGGCGGCGGATGGTCGGCAGCGCCGCGATGCTCAGGACATAGGAGATCAGGCGGGTCAGCGAACTCGCGGCCGCCAGGAACGCAAAGGTCCCGGACAGCGCGAACGCAAGCGACATCGCACCGAGGAACAGGATGGAATTGCCCGGAGTCGCATAACGCACGTGCACATCGCCAAACCAATGCGGCAGCAGCCGTTCCTCGGCCAGGGAGAATGTCAGCCGCGGCACGGCGAGCATGATCGCTGAGAGGTTGCCGGTAACCGAGAATACCGCGGCCAGCGTGATGATCACGGCCCCGGCAGGGCCGGCCAGTTTCCTGCCGACATCGACCAGCGTCGCGCCTTGCCCGCTTGCGTCCGGAAGTACAGATATGAATACCAGCACGATCAGGAAATACAATAGTGCCGTGCCGAGCACCGTCATGACCAATGCGCGTGGCATGGTCCGTCGCGGATTGACGGTCTCACCGGACACGATCGTGGCAGATTCGAATCCGACGAACGCGTAGACCAGCAACAAAGTCGTGCTGCCCAATTGATCGACACGCGGAAAAGTGGATGGTATGAAGGTGTCCGGCGTCACATAGGGCAGGCCGAGCAATATCATCAACAGGATCGGCGTCAGTTTCAGGAACGTGAATACTGCAACCGTGCGGATGCCGTCCTTCACACCGACGTAGTTCGCGATCGTCAGCCCGCCGCAGATGATCGTGATGAGAACGGCACGTCCGACACCCTCGCCGAACCAGGGCCAGAAGCTGCCGAGATAGATGGGAATGACTGTAACGTTCGCGGCGAAGGCCGACATGCGGCTCACGTACAGCAACCAGCCGGTACTGAATCCGACCAGCGGCCCGAATGCCGCTTTGGTGTACAGCACGGGCCCGCCGGAATTCTGGAAATAGCTGGATAACTCCGCGAACGTGAGTACGACCGTAACCACCAGCAGGCCGACGATGAGGAACAGCCAGGGGCTCGAGTTTCCTGCCGTTGCCGCGACACTGGTCGGCAAGGCAAAAATGCCCGCACCGATCATCGCATTCAGCACGAGTATTGCAATACCGAAGAATCCGATACCGCGGATTAGTTGTTTGGGAGCGGGGCCGGGCATGCAACCGGCCGTTTGCCGGCGAGGCCTGTCGTCTCAGACGTCGTTGCCCTTCGCCAGGAAAAACAGCCCGGTCACCAGCATCAGCAGCTGAAATTCGTAGCCACCGTTCATGACATTGAAGCCCTTTTCGAGATGTACCAGGAAGATGGCGCCAATCATGATGACGATGACGAGCAGGCCGCCGACGCGAGTGAGTATGTCCTTTGACAGGATCGCACCGCCGATCAGTGCGGCACCGGCACCGACCTCACCGAGCGCAACCAGCCACCCGATCACGAGCGGCATACCCATCGCCTGCGAAAACCCGTCCGGCGGAAACTTTCCCAGCCCGTGAACGATAAATGTTGCCGCGAGCGAGAGCCGCAGGCCCCAATGGACGTGCGGCGCAATGGATTTCAGGAAATTCATCTCGGATCCCCCCCTTTGTTATTGGTTGTATATCGGATCAGGCAATGCATTATACGCATAATTTCGTTGACGGACCGCGCGTCGTGGTTTGGAATGCTGATCCCGATCCGCTGGAGGACAAAACCATGACGTGCCGGTCGAGCGCAACAAACTGCTTCCTGCTGCTACTCGGCGTCGCCAGGGTCGCCGCGGCCGGGGAGTTGGCCGAAATCTCCAATTACCGCGAGTACTCACCGACGTTTTCGAGTTCGGGCCAGCCCACAAAAAAGCAACTCGAAATGCTCCGCGACAGTGGATTTGAACGCATCGTCTATATCGCATTCACGAACAGCGGCAAGGCCTTCGCCGATGAAGACCAGATCGTGAAGAAGCTGGGTATGGATTACGTACAGATTCCGGTCGACTGGGAGAATCCGAATCACAGTGACTTCCGTGCATTCGCCGGAGCGATGCAATCCAACCCAGCCAAGCGCACCTTGTTGCACTGCCAGGTCAACTATCGCGCCTCGGCCTTCGGCTTTCTGTATCGGGTCATCTATGAGCGTGTGCCGGTAGAAGACGCAAAGCGCGATATGAACAGTGTCTGGGAACCCGACGAGACCTGGCGGCGCTTCATTTTCGAAGTGCTCGAGGAAAACGGTATTTCACCGAAATGTGACGGCTGCGACTGGACAGACTGAGTCTTGCCGTGATGCGCGTCGGCGCCGCATCCCGCAGGTCCGGGCGCATCGGACAGACTTCGACTGCCGGTTGTCAGGGATGCGCGAGATCGGCCACCGGTGGCGCGCCTGGCATGGGCACGCCCTGGTCCATGGTGTCGATTGCAGACTGGATAACGATCGCCGCCTCGCCATAGATCACCCCGAGTTCGGTTTCCATGCCGGTGATGTTGTCGAGGTAGCGTATGGAGTTGTAAGCGGCGAGCTTCAGCTTGTCCTGCGCAAGGTTCTGCGGACTGGTCAATTCGCTGAATCCCGTCCGGCTCGCCAGCTGGTAGCGGTTCTGCAGGCTGTAGGTCAGCGATAGAGCAGCTACCAGGTTGTAGTCCATCTTGGCCAGAGACCCGGTTGCGAGGGCGGTTTCCCAGGCGGTGGATTGCAGGACGACCGGACTGTAGGTCTCGACCATCGAAACGAATTCATCAACGGATTCGATATCATCGTCGACATAGTGCCTGTTCATCACCAGTCTCAGGCCCTGGTTGAACGGCGTCGCATCCTCGACACGAATCTTGTTTTGCTGCACTTCGCTCAGGAAGCTTGTCAGTGCGTGACGAATGACGGCCGCGTTCTGCCGATTCTGCCGCCACTCATCGAGGGCGAGGGCGACCAGGATGCTGACGACGATCAGTGCCGATTCGAACAACACCTGGGGGAGCCAGACGGAAGTGACCTTGGATGGCATTGCGGATCGTATATGTCAGTTGCTGCTGATGGCGGAGTATAGCAAGGCGTTGCCGGCACAATTGGCCAAGCACGGAGAAACCGAGTAAAATTCCGCGGCTT
>JAKEGN010000239.1 GCA_022615525.1 Woeseiaceae bacterium | reverse complement strand
GAAGCCGACTACGGTCAAACCGTGATCCGCAAGTGCCTTGAGGCTTCTGTGGGCCGGACCTCTGCCTTGCTGGTGCGAAGCCGGGCACAATTGCCGGCACTGCTGTATCGCCTGCGGGAAGCCGGCATACCGTACGCTGCAGTCGAGATCGACCGGCTTACGGAATTGCCGGAGATCATCGATGTCATGGCTTTGACCCGGGCACTGTGTCACGACGGAGACCGCCTGGCCTGGCTTGCATTGTTACGTGGGCCCTGGGCAGGCCTGACCTGGGCTGATCTTCATCGCCTCGTGTTCAACGACAACTCCAGCGCGATTCGCGAGTTGCTCGCGGACCAGGAGCGGCTGGAACAACTTTCGGAGGACGGACGACAACGGGTTGAGCGACTCGTCAGCACGCTCCGGCGTCATTGGGTACCGCAGCCTGCCGAATCGCTGCGCGATCGGATCGAAACGGCATGGTTCGCCCTGGGAGGGCCTGCGACGCTGCAGAATCGCGAGCAACTGGAAAACGTCTATCGCTATCTCGATATCGTGGAGAAACTCGAATCTGCCGGGACCTTGCCGGACATCGCAGAATTCCAAACGCGCCTGGACGACGAGCGTGTATCGAGCGTCGCCGATGACGCGGAGGCTCTGCAGGTCATGACGATGCACAAGGCGAAGGGACTGGAGTTCGACCAGGTGATCCTTTACGCACTGGGCCGAAGCACGCGTGGCCGCCGCAAATCGATCATGAGTTGGATCAATCTGCCGAATCGAAACAACAGGGTACAAATTGTTCTGAGCCCGGTCGGGCCGCGGGCGGAAACAGACAACGATCCTTTGCACCAGTGCATAGAAGTTGCGGAGGCTGACAAGGATCGCCTGGAACTCGATCGGTTGCTGTACGTTGCGTGCACGCGCGCGCGCCATGCGTTGCATCTGATCGGCAGCGTGCCACTGAGCGCGGATAGAACGTCATTCCGGCCGCCTCCGGCAGGTAGCCTGCTGGGCCGACTCTGGCCGGCCGTCGAGCACGACTATGTCGCAGCCTTTGCGGCCGGCGAGGGCATTTGTGCCGGCGCGAGCGGACACGGTTCCGCGCTCAGGGAGCCGGTCTCCCGCCGATTCCGGCAGCCGTTCGTACTGCCGGTCCCGCCACCGCTGCCAGTCGATCCGCTGCCGGCGGACAGCACGGAATCGGAAATCGACATCGAATTCTACTGGGTGGGCCTGGCCGCCAGACACGCCGGAACCATTGTCCACAAATGGCTGACCCAGATCGCGCAGGGCGTATTGCAGGTTGACGAGGCCAACGCAGGCGGGTTGCGTCCGGGGACCGTTCGGATGGCACGGGAACTCGGTGTGCCGGATGCGTTGTCGGGTGCGGTCTGCGACCGGGTCGAAACAGCACTGCTCGGCGTCCTGCGGGACCCGCGGGGCCGGTGGCTGCTCAAGGGAGAAGGTTTTGCGGAACTGCCATTGAGCGGTGTCTTTGGTGCAAAGACAATCTCCATAGTCATCGACCGGGTGCGAATCGACGCCGGTGTGCACTGGATTGTCGACTACAAGACGAGTTCACACGAAGGTGGGGACCTGGCCGGCTTCCTCGGGCAGGAGGCCGAACGTTACCGTCCGCAACTGCAACGGTATGCAAGCCTCTATCGGCGCCTTGCCGATGCGCCGGTAAAAACGGCGTTGTACTTTCCACTCCTGCAGGAGTTTCGCGAGGTGCCGGTGGATTGATCACCGGCAGTCGGGCCGGCCAGGCTGATACAGGTCAGAGTTGCCCTTCAATGCGGAATTCCCGAAAGCCGCGCGCATCGGGCGACCCGAGGTATTGCAGCTGATTGCTGAGTCCGGCCGGCGCTTCCGGAAGAGCCGCCACGGTACCGACGAAGGAATAACGCCGGTCTAGCCCCAGTGAAATGGTGCCAGCCACGTCCAGCACGCCGCCGTTGTCCTCCACCGAACCAAGGATACCGTCTGCATTGGTGGTGAATTCGGCCCTGTAGCTACCTATGGGCAGAGGGGAAAGCTGCGGTGCAAGCAGGTTCATGAGTGTCAGCTGACCGGTTGCCGAGGTCGGGAATCCGTTCTCGAGCACAATGGACTCGAAGTCGGCCTGCAGGGTGCCGTTAAAACCCTGCAATGCGAAGAGATCACGAAATTCCTCGAGCGCGAACGTGCTGGCGAAGTCCTGCAGGGTCACGGCCCCGCCCATGCCCACGCCGACTACGCTGCGAATCGGGCCATAGTCGCTGTCCGACTCCACGCGATACGCCAATCGTCCACGGAATATCGACAACGGCTGGATGCTCCATCGCAGATCGCGCAAATAGAGGCCGGCGACGGACCCTTCGGCCGCCGCGCCGCGCCAGACGGTGCCGGAAAGGCCTGAGAGCCGGACCTCCGGGGAGCTGAACCAGCTGTACGGAACGCGTGCTGGAAAGGTCAGCAATATGCCGGCGATGAAAGTTGCAAGGCCGGCGGCAATCAGCCGCTTTGTTGTCAACATCTCCTAGCGTTCCAACGTCACGGTCGCGTTGACCCGGCCCGCATTGTCCGCTGCCATGCTGGAAAAGCTGCCGGACTGGAGTTGCAGGCCATGTGCCGTGGCAAGATCGCCAAGCCAGAGGATCAGGTCGTCGAATGAAGCATTCTCGAATTCGACCCGAATGCCGTTCTGGGCGGTTGGCTGACTGCGTTGCAACGCACCGTACAGTCCACGTTGACGCAAACTGTTGTCGATAATGACGACCAGTGATTCATTCCGGCTCGCCTGGGCGCCCGAGAGCGATGCGCTTTGCAATTGTTCCTGCAATGGGCGCAGTTCGGACAATGCGCTGCCCCAGGTTTGCACGCTGGCCTGCATTGCGCTGTGTGCTTTGTCGAGTGGCCGCCAGATACCCAGGTACAGGATGGCAAGTGCGATGACAGCAGTGGCGCTCAGAACGAAAATGCGTTCCCTCGGCTGCAGGGATTCGAACCAGGCTTTCATGCCCCGTTCACCTGGATCTGGATTCGGCTGCTGACCTTTTCCCCGTCCTGGTCCGTGGACTGTATGGCTGCCGTGAACCGGCCCGTCTCGCCAACCACGCGTTGAATATTGTCGAGTGTTGGAACATCCGGCGCGGAGAGTCGCACGTCCACTATGCCGCTACGATAGCTTATCGCCTCGATGCGCACCGAGGGGTTCTGCTGCATGGCGCGACCGAGTTGTTCCATCGACTGAAGGAAGACCGGGGCGCTGCCCGCGTTGCCTGCACCAGCCCGGCTGCGCAGGGAGCTGACGATGGCAGCCGGGTCGAGCACTTCGGCGGCGCCCGGCGAGATCTGCCGGTATTGCGTGTGGAACTCGGCTCTCAACGCCGTTTCCTGCTGCCTGAGACGGAACATGTCGGCAGCCTTGGCGGCCAGGCTGATCACGAGGAAGGCGACCAGCAACATGGCCGCGTACTTCCAGGGCTTTAGGATGCCGCCGTAATCGCTGCGTTTGCCGAACTCGCCCTGCAGCAGGTTGACTCCAGCGCCCGTTACCACTGTAACAGCCAGGCGCGGCAGCACACCGTCGGCAAGGACCTTGACGTCCAGGCTGTCCATTTCCTGCCGGATGGCAATCCAGTCGTGGGTGTAGCGTTCATCCTCACCGGCATCGCAATAGACCAGCACGTGGCGCGGCATGGTGGTCGGTGGAGTGGCGGACTCGTCGGTACCGGTCCCCGGGTCCAGGGCCCCGATCGCGACGAGGGTATCGCCGGGACTGACACCCTGGAGGACCAGTTCGACGTCGGCGCCGTTATTGACGACAATCTGATCTTCAGCAACCAGCATGCTGATCGTGCCCGGTAAGCGCGCCAGCCCGTAGCTCTCCGCTACCAGCGACGATGGCTGTATGCCGGCATCCGCAAGGAGTGACAACCAGCCGAGCAGCTTGTCCCGGTTGACGACCGATACGGGAGTTCGGCCGCTGCTACGTCGGGCGCCAGCGGCAAAATGAAGTGTGTCCACATCGTCTGCAACATACTCTTCCAGCGCATACGGCAATGCCGCGAGCAGGCGGGCGCCGCCTTTGACCGGAATATCGACGGCGGTGGTCAGGACGTCGGCGCTGGGCACGAGCACGATAACCGGACGTTCGCCGATATCCCGGGCCGCTTCGGCGAGTGGTCCCGTTACAGGAGCGCTGCGACGGCCCCCGGCCGAGTCGACCGCAATCCAGCTCGCATTTTCGGCAGGGTTCGCGCCGATTCTTATGACCAGAAATTCGGGCATCGTCAGTTGGTTCCCAGGCTGCGGACGATGGGTGTCACATCGCCGGTCGGTCCGCGGAGCAGCACGCTGTAAAGCGTAATGCGGACCGTATCAATTCGCACCACCGTGCGAAACAGGAAATAGTCGGTCGAATCATTCAGCCTGTTTAACACATCCGGTGTAACGAGGGATGCGAAAGAGGTCTGGATGTCGCTGAATCCGCCGCTCTCCCTTTCCGTTATCAGGCCCTCGACATCCGCAGGCGACATGTTTTCGTCCAGCGACTGCAGGACGGCGGCGCTTGCTGTATTGACGTTGATGTTGGTCCGGCCCGGCAGTGCCGTGATGTGCGGCAGCAAGGTGTCAAAGGTCGCCTTGTCCATGCCGTCGAGAGCCGCAAGCTCACTGACCGAGGTGAGCAACTGGTTGGCACTGCGATAGGGCGGCAGTATGCCGGTGTATATCGGATCTTCCGCGCCATCGGGAAACTCGGCATCCTGGTCGTCGTCGAGCCAGTCTGCGGTGATGCCGGCGAACCTGGGATCCAGGCCGAGGGCATTCAGCAGCCGGCGGAATTGCTCCAGCGCTTCCGCATCGACCTGGCCATCCTCGTCGATCAGGTTATTGATATTGAAACGACCCTGCAGGTCCGTAATCGTGCCGAAGACTTCCCCGCCATCGATCGGAAATACAGGAAGATCACCGGCCCAGAATTCGCCAAGGTGATCGGTCTGGCTGTCTTCCAGGTCCTGGTGCAATACGCCGATGACCAGGCTTTCGGCACCCAAGGCAACCTGCAGCGCCTGGTCCCGGTTCAGCAGCACCATTGTCCGGCGCACGTCCAGCGCATTGTCCCAGGCGAGGTTGGCTGCAACGAGCGCAGCGAGCGTCGTGATGAGCATCGCCGTAATCAGTGCGACACCCCGGTTGCGTGACCTGTTCCGCTGATGTCTCATCGCGCGATTTCCACGAGCCTTGTCAACGTACCTTCGTCCTGCAAGGTCAGGATGATCTCCACCGCCCGCGGCCGCTGCCGCAGGCCGGGCAGGCCCGGCGCTGCCTGGGGCGGCCATTGGTCGGTCCACTCGCCATTGTCCTGCATGAAGCGGAACGCGATGCTGTCGACACCGGTGAGCAGCGTGACGCCGATCAGTTCGTTGTTGAAAGTGCGATCGAGAACGTTCCAGTGGTAACGCAGAAGTTGCCCGTCCTCGATCCGGTACGCAGCACGCTGCAGCGTACCGCGCGGCAGTGCCAGCGGATTGTTCCATCCTCCCCTCGTCAGCTCGAGGGCGAACGCTGTCCGAATGCCGGTCTGGAGCGCCGCGTCGTAGTCGTCACCCAACTCCCCGCGAACCGGGCGGGGCGTCAGCTGCATGAAATCCTCGCTCAGGGTCCGCATGGTGCGCTGCAGGGCCTGCAGGCGATCCATTCTTTCATTCAACAACTCTGCATTGGCCAGTGTCTGGTTCAGCACGCCGTAGGCCAGCGCGGAAAGGATCGCGAAGATCGCCAGGGAAACGAGCACTTCGATGAGCGTAAAAGCCGACTGACGACGCGCGCGGGTTCTCATATGTCGTTGCCGCCGGCCCGCGCATTGCTGGTCCATGCAATGTTGCTCTGGCCCGGAATTCCCGGTTCCCCGATGAATCCCGACACGCTGCGCAGAACCTCGTCCTGGCCCGCCTGGGTCACCGTGACATCGACACGGAAGAGGTTTTCGACTCCGGTCTCCGAAATGTCCGCACGCCAATCCCAGTCCAGCCCGGCGTACTGGACCTGTCCGGAGGTACTGCTGACCTCCGGGACGACGTTCGCGAGTCTCAGCTCCGCAATCTTGTTCTGCGCGATCCAGTTGGCGTAGCTGCGTTGCTGCATCGACATCGCCGCATCGACCATCTGGCTGACCGACGCCGCAACGGCCGCAAGCCCGAGTGCGGCTATCGCCAGGGCGACCATCACCTCGACCAGGGTGAAGCCGCGGATCCGTCGCGCTGTCTTACTTGGCGGCCTGGTCATCGGCGTCGATCTCTATTTCACCGGCCGGCGATACGGAAAGCGTCTTCCTCGCGCGATCGGTGTCGCGGACGATTGCCATGCGGAATGGTGAAAGATCGCCGCTGGAGAGAATCAGGACATGGGGCGCGTAACGCTCCTCGCGGTCGCTCCGAGCCATCCGGTCGTCTTCGGCACTCGCGGTCTTCGCCGGTTCCTTCGACAACAGTACCTGTCGCCCTTCGATGTAGAGTTCGATTTCCATGTCCTCATCCAGCTGGCGCGGCTGCAACATGTCATCTCCGACGACCTCGGCCCATTGTCCCAGCACAGGGTCGAGTTCGACGAACCTGTAGCCGCCCTGCATCAGCTCTAGGCCGAAATCACGCCCCTGCAGTGTTGCTTCGTCGAGGGTCAATTCGAGCAGGGAAGCCAGGCGGCGAATCTGCTGATCCAGTGCGCGGTCATTGCCGAGTATGCCGAAAGACAACAACAGGAAAGAACTGACGATGCCGATGATCACGACGACCACCAGCAGCTCGATCAGCGTGAATCCGCCGTGCTTGCGAGCGGCAACCTGCCTGTCGCGAGCCGCAGCGATCATGGCCGTTGCTATTCCAGGTTCCAGTTACCGATGTCGGCATCTATGCCTTCGCCGCCCGGGCGTGCGTCCCGGCCGAGCGTGTAGACGTCGATTTCGCCGTTGTTGCCCGGACTGAGGTACAGGTAGGGATTTCCCCAGGGGTCCTTGGGCACGCGGGGCAGGTACCCGCCGGCTTTCCAATTGCGGATATTGGGGTCCGCCGGGCGGGTGACCAACGCTTCGATACCCTGCTCGGTGGTCGGGTAACTGAAGTTGTCCAGCCTGTAGAACTTCAATGCGCTCTCGATGTTGCGCAAATCCTGTTGCGCTCGCGCGATTTGCGCGTCGTCGATGCGACCGATGACGTTGGGGGCGACGATTGCGGCGAGGATTCCCAGGATGATCACCACCACCATGATTTCGATCAGGGTAAAGCCGCGCTGGCCGGACGGGTGCCGGGGACGATGCTTGCGAATGTTCACTGGCTGGCTCCGGTTGGCAGACGACAGCCTGCCGTGTTAATGCATAATCACAATAAACGCGAGTATAACAAACATGGGGTTAGGCCAAGGCTGGCG
>JAKEGN010000238.1 GCA_022615525.1 Woeseiaceae bacterium | reverse complement strand
GGCGTGATTCTCCTGATCCTCGGCATCCCGGAGTTTCACCTGTCGAATCCGCACCTGGACAAGGGTCGCTTCGACGAAGCCCTGCAAAACCTCAAGGACAAACAGCGCGAGGTCGCCTCGGCGGTGGCCGGCGCGGCGGAAGCGGAAACACCGGACCCGGCGCCACCCGCAGAGCCTGCCGAGATGACTACCGCGGATGTCGCGGCATCGACGGAGCCGACCCTGACCGATGCCGCGCAATCGCCAGATGAAAGTGACCTCCAGTCACTGCCTCAGGAGCGCCAGTGGTACAGCTTCTGGAATCCCTTCCGCAGCGAGGTCGCTGCGCGCGGTTTCGTGTCGCAGCTCGAAAAAGTGACCGGGCTCGACTATCGCATCGTCAAAGTAAAGACCGGCGTCTATGAAGTGTCCTTTGCCTACGAAGGTGATATCGAGAAACAGGCCAAGCTCTCGCAGATCCAGGCCGCAACGGGACTGGAGCTGCCCGGCTCATGACAGCGCGCAAGACAACCGCAGCATTGGTGTCGACGCTGCTGGTCGTTGCAATGGCGTCCGCGACGACCTTGCAAGACGGTGACGCTGACCTGGGCTGGCGAAATTACCTGCAAAACGATACGGGCCTTCCACCGAGCTACCGGTTTCCCTACAGCCATTGTTTTCGCTCTGCGTCCCTCGCGCACGCGCTGCCGGAGACGCTGCTACTGGCCGTGGCACGCGGTGAGAGCGATTTCAATGCCACGGCAAGATCGAAAGCAAACGCACACGGTGTCATGCAGATCCAGTGGCCCGGCACGGCGCGCCACCTCGGAATTTTTCGGCTGACCGAACTATACGATCCTTGCACCAACATCGAAGCCGGCGCCCGCTACCTGAACGAACTTATGCAACAGTACGACGGCAATCTGCATCTCGCACTGGCAGCTTACAACTATGGCCCGAGTCGCATTGCGAAAGACGGCAGCGACATTCCGCCGGGCGCCGAGTGGTACAGCGGTTACATCCTGCAGCATCTCGATTACGTGCTGGGCGATCGAAACCCGGCAAAGCCGCTGGGCGAACACCTGTATTCGGACCTCGGGCGCACCACACTCGTGAGTTTTGCCGAGCCCTATCGTGCCGCCGCTTTCGTCGGCAGCATGGAGCAATTGTCACCGGGTCTGCAACTCGACTGGTTTCGCCAGGACGTCGGGCGCTTCTCGGTCGTCCTCATCTACCAGGACAGGGACGAATTCCAGAGGAGTGCCACGCTTCTCGCCAATGCCGGCTTCCGCCTCGGCGAATAAAAAAGGTGCCGGGTTTATTTAGCGACTGAGCAGGGCACGACAGCCGTGGGGAGGCCTGTGACGGGATGGCTCCCTGCGGTCCGCTTAATTCCCGTCACACGCCTCCCCCCGACTGCCGTGCTGAAACAGCGCGACCAACGCTTCGGCCGGAGCACGCACTCGCCGCCGACTCCCAGGACAGTCACCGGGCTTGCGCTCCTCGTTGGCAACCCCGCACTCCGGCAAGTCGTTGATCATGCGCGGCACGTAGGTACCGTTCGCCGCGTACGTTGCGTCTCCATAGGTTGCAAAGAACCGCTCGCAATAGCCCGGATCGTTTCTCTTGTCCGCCTTGCATCGCGCGATTTCGGCATCGCGCGGCGGGGCGATCTTCTCTTCACGTGCGTCTTCGCATCGCTGGTCCAGTTGCTGCTGGGATACGGAAGCAGGGTCAATCGTTTCGTCTTCACTCGACTGTGCGGTCACGACTGACAGCACCAGTAACAACCCTGTCACAAGTATGCATTCGAGCCTCATCCGATATTCCTCTTGCAAAGCTTCCGCCTCCAGTACTCGCCATTGCCGGTGATATACTGCAGCGGAAACTTTAGCCTGAATTTTCGACCATGCAAGCCATCATCCGTATCGAAAACCTATCCAAGTCTTATGCTGACGGGTTCCAGGCACTGAAGAACATCGACCTCGACGTCTTTCCGGGAGAGATCTTCGCCCTGCTCGGCCCGAACGGTGCCGGAAAGACCACGCTGATCAACATCGTCTGCGGGATTGTCAATCCGGGCAGCGGCAGGATCACCGTCGACGGGCACGATGTCGTCCGCGACTTCCGGCATACCCGGTCGATGATCGGGCTGGTGCCGCAGGAACTGTCGACCGACATGTTCGAGACGGTCTGGTCCACGGTAAGTTTCAGCCGCGGCCTGTTCGGCTACCGGGCCAGTCCGCAACATATCGAGCGGCTGCTCAGGTCGCTGTCCCTGTGGGACAAAAAAGACAATAAAATCATGACTCTATCTGGAGGAATGAAGCGCCGTGTATTGATCGCCAAGGCCCTGGCCCACGAACCGCGCATCCTGTTCCTGGACGAGCCGACGGCGGGCGTCGACGTCGAGCTGCGCAAGGACATGTGGAAGATCGTGCGCGACCTGCGTGAGTCAGGAGTAACGATCATCCTGACGACGCACTACATCGAGGAGGCCGAGCAGATGGCTGATCGCGTCGGCGTCATCAACCATGGCGAAATCATACGCGTGCAGGAGAAACACGAACTGATGCGTGAACTGGGGCGAAAGCAGCTCGTACTGCATTTGCACGAGCCGCTGGCGCGCGTGCCTGCATCACTCGAATCCTTCGAACTCGAACTCGCCGCCAGCGGCGCGCGGCTCGTGTATACCTATGAAACACGGGCGGCGCGTACCGGCATCACGGCGCTGCTCACGGAATTGAGCGAGGCCGGGATACGATTTCACGACGTCGATACCAACGAGAGTTCGCTCGAGGAGATCTTCGTCGGTCTCGTCAGGCAGGAGGCGTCGCCGGACGGGCGGACAGGTGCGGGGCCAACCCAATGAGACTCAACTACCATGCCATCAGCGCCATTTACCGTTTCGAGATGGCGCGCATGCGCCGCACCTTGTTCCAGAGCATAGCCACGCCGGTCATCTCGACATCGCTCTATTTCATCGTGTTCGGCTCGGCCATCGGCTCGCGCATCGCCGAGATCGACGGGGTCAGTTACGGCTCCTTCATAGTCCCTGGGCTGATCATGCTGATGCTGCTGACCGAGAGTATTTCCAACGCGTCTTTCGGCATCCATATGCCGCGCTTCACCGGCACGATCTTCGAGTTGCTCTCGGCGCCCGTATCTTTTGTCGAAGTGGTTACAGGCTATGTCGGGGCGGCAGCGACAAAGTCGATGATACTCGGCGCCATCATACTCGCGACAGCGAGTCTGTTCGTCGACATCAGCATCGCGCACCCGTTCTGGATGTTGCTGTTCCTGGTCCTGATTTCGGTCAGTTTCAGCCTGTTCGGTTTCATTCTCGGCATCTGGGCGGATGGCTGGGAGAAACTGCAGATCGTGCCGGCCCTCATCATCACGCCGCTTGCCTTTCTCGGCGGCAGCTTCTATTCCATCAGCATGCTGCCACCGACCTGGCAGACCGTGACGCTGTTCAACCCGGTCGTTTACCTTATCAGCGGCTTTCGCTGGAGCTTCTACGAGAACGCGGATGTCAGCGTTGCCCTGAGCCTTTCGATGACCTGTATTTTTCTGTTCATTTGCCTGGTAGTCGTCTGGTGGATTTTCCGCACCGGCTACAAGTTGCGGACCTGAAAAGTGGGACCTGCCATGCCAAAGTTGATTTTACTGGCGATTGCCCTGGCAATGCCGAATGCACTTTGGGCGCAGGAAACTGCGACCACGGTGGTCGCATTTGATCACGTCGCGCTATCGGTCAATGACCTGAATGTCTCGGGCGAATTCTACGAGGCAGTGTTCGGTCTGAAAGAAATAAGCAATCGCACCCGCATCGAGGGCATACGCTGGTATTCGCTGGGCGACGGCCAGGAACTGCACCTGATCTCGGTTGTAAAGGAGCCGGTGAAGGTCAACAAGGCGGTGCATTTGGCGCTGAAGGCCGCGAATCTCGGTGTTTTTCTCGCCCGTCTCCGGGCCATGAATGTCGAATTCAGTGACTTCCCCGGGACTGTCGGGGCGGTGAGCGTCAGGGCAGACGGCTTGAGGCAACTGTACCTTCAGGACCCGGACGGCTACTGGATCGAAGTCAACGG
>JAKEGN010000237.1 GCA_022615525.1 Woeseiaceae bacterium | reverse complement strand
GGCGGTCGGGTAAATGCAGCAGAGTGCGTCGAAATCCCGCCCGGCCTTGCGATAGGCAGCGATGACTTCGCGCAGCACATCCAATGTCGTGGCCTCATCGCCGGCCGTAGCCGCGGAGCGCATGAATGGAACGCTGGCGCCGCATTCCTTTGCAATTCCTGCAATCTCCCTGTCCTCGGTAGAGACCATCACCTCGGCGAATGCACTGCACTCAAGTGCAGTGCGGATCACGTGAGCGATGATGGGCTGTCCACGGAAGGGCCGTATGTTTTTCCTCGGAATGCGCTTCGACCCGCCACGCGCGGGAATGATCGCGAGATTCGTCATCGGGCCCTGGCGTTGGCGGGCCGGGCGAGCAGGGACCAGTCCAGGGGCGTGCCGGCGTCGATATCGCACGCGGCCGTCGCGCCGAGCACCTCGTCCAGGTGCCGTGGATGCAGGCCGTGGCCGGGGCGTATGCAACGGACGTTCTCGCTGGAGAATCGCTCGCCTGCCCTGACCGGCTTCACGACGAACAAGGATCGTCTCAGGGCACGGCTCGCTGCTTCCTTGGCAGAGGGCGTGTAATTGATCCGCCCCAGCGCCTGTTCGGCATCGCGGATCGCATCGACCAGGGCGCGGAACTCCTGCGGCTCCATGGAAAAGGCGGAATCGGGGCCGGGTTGCGCACGCGACAGCGTGAAGTGTTTTTCCACGATGCAGGCGCCGAGAGCGACGGCAACGACCGCCGCCGTGTGCCCCGGCGTGTGGTCGCTGAGACCGATCGGCACAGCGAAACGCCTCGCCATGTCCGGAATCGTGCGCAGGTGCATTTCACTGACCGGGGCCGGGTAGGCGCTGGTGCATTTCAGCAATGCGACAGGACCCGAATTTGCGGCGCGCAGCGTCTCCAGCGCCTCGTCGATTTCGTCAACGGTTGCCATACCCGTGGACATGATGACGGGCTTGCCCGTCGCCGCCACCAGCCGGAGCAGTGGCAGGTCGATCATTTCGAAGGACGCGACCTTGTGCGCCGGCACATCCATCTTTTCCAGGAAGTGCACGGCTGCCTCGTCAAAAGGCGTTGAGAAAAAGTCGAGGCCGAGTTCCTGCGCGAGCTGTTGCAGCTTCGGTTGCCAGTCCCAGGGCATCGATGCTTCCTGGTACAACTCGTAAAGCGTGCGGCCATCCCAGAGCGTGCCGCCGCCGACGACGAACGGCGCCTTGCGACTGTCGATGGTCAGGGAGTCGGCGGTATAGGTCTGCACCTTCACGGCATCCGCGCCGGCCTCGTGCATGGCGCGAACCAGGGCAACGGCCTGGTCGAAATCCTGGCCATGGTTCGCGGACAGTTCCGCTACGATGTAGCAGGGATGTCCCGGGCCGATGTCGCGATTACCGATTCTCATGGAAGACTGAACAATGAAGCACCACCCTGGGATCGCTCGGGCTGGGCCTGCTCCGGCGGAACACCCTGGTCGGTGTAGCCTGCGCGCCGGAACGCGGCCATGGACGGGACGTTATCGGGCCGGACCCATGCATCGACGTACTCACACCACCCGGCCAGCAGCGAGTCTACCGCAGCCAACCGGACCAGTCTCGCGGCAAGACCCTGCCCCCGCGCCTCGGGTGCGAGGCTGAAGCTCAGGGTTGCCCGCGACCCGCTTCGATCCAGGCGTACCTGCCCGAGCAGCCGATCCTGCGCATCCAGCACCACGTGGAAGCGGCAGTCCGGGTCCGCGAGACGCCGATTCAGCCAGTCGAGGTGGCTGTCCCAGGGTATGGCTTCGCCGGAGAACGACATGCGGCGGGTCAACGGGTCGTTGGCCCATGCATGCAACAGCCGGGCGTCCGCAGCGGTGACCGGCCGAAGCTGCAAGGGGTACGCCGCCATGCGCTCGGCCACACGCGCCGCTCCGCGCCCGTCGATCAATGCACGGCCATCATTGGACATGCGGCGGCGCAATGCCGGTTGATCGAACAGGGCCCTGAGCTGTGCCAGCACCGTGGGCGCATCGAGCGCATCGTGCCGGCCGAGGAACACGGCCGCACCGCGTTTCGCGAGTGCCTCGGCGCCGCCCAGCTGGTTCTCCGCCACGACGATAACCGCCAGTGGCACGCCGAGGCTTGCCAGCTCCCAGCAGGACGTGCCAGCGGCCGAGATAGCGAGGTCGGCGCGAGCCAGTACTTTGCTCAGATCAGGCGGATCGACCAGCAGCTCGACGTCGTGCCGACTGCGCAGCGCATTGCTCAAACGGGTGAGCCTGTCGAGGTGCGTATTCGCCGGACCCGCAATCACTGTTACCAACAGGCGCCGGTCGTCGATGCCGGACAGGATTTCCAGTAAGCGGCCGGTCGCATTCGGCGGATCGCTGCCGCCCATCGTGACGACCAGGCGTAACGAGTCTCCCTTCAAAGCCGCGGCCGTTACCTGCGGTATTGCTGCGGGCCTCGCGGCTTCACCACGACTGACCTGGAACTCGCGACGCAGCAGCGCATAGCGGCTCCCGGCCAGCACGCAACAGGCATTACTGATACCCGCATACATTTCCGCCGTCGCCTGCAGGTTCGGATTGACGATCAGTTGTGCGGCGGACCAGTCCTCCGTTGCCAGGTCGTCGATGACCAGGACCTGTCCTTTATCCCGGCGCAGGGCGTGCAGGTGCGCGGCTGTAAACGCGTAACCATCAACGACGATCCATGGCGCGCCAAGCTTCCGGGCAATGGCAAGGGTTTCTGCGGCATCGGCCGGGCTCGCCGGCGCTGCCTGCAATCGATGCACTTCGCATCCTTCGGCATCCAGCCGCGCAAGCAGGGAAGGAGTTTCCGTTGCCGTGACAAAAACGGCGCTGCCGCCCCGGTCCTGCCAGGCCTGGGCCAGCGCCAGGCAACGCATCACATGCCCGACACCCGTCTCGGGCCGGGCGTCCGCGCGCAGGCACAGTACACCGAACAGGGCGTGCGCATTCATTACGGGGCATTCATCTCAGGCGGCAAACAACGCCTGCAGGGCTGCGACCACCCGGTCCTGCCCCTCTTCGCCCAGATCGGGATAGAGCGGCAGGCTGAGGGCGCCGGAGTAATACTGTTCCGCGACCGGGAAGTCGCCGCTTTTGAAGCCGAGGTCCCGGTACCAGGGCTGGGTGTGC
>JAKEGN010000236.1 GCA_022615525.1 Woeseiaceae bacterium | reverse complement strand
GTCCTCGCATGAACGCCGCAACGGATTGCCCTTGTACCAGTAGAGACGGCGCATAACGGCGACGATGAGGCGGAACGGCAGCAAGGCGATCGCTGACGGCGTATTTCGCAGGAACCAGTATAGCGACGGCTGCAGCAGTTCCTTGATTCTCTGGCCGCCGAAACGTTTGACGGGCCGGTCCGCCGGATCTTCGATGGCGCGAAACTCGCCGCGGTAGAGGCTCGGCGACCTGAGGATCTCTTCGATAATTTCCGGCATGCCGCCTTTCATCGCCGACCCTGGTCCACCGATTTCATTTCGGCGTATACAGCTTCGCGTCCTCTGCGCTGATCTCCTCGACTTTGATGTGCCAGCGTGCCAGCGTTGAATTGACGCGCAACCGGTATCGCCCGCTCTTCTCGAAAAGACTGACGCCGTTCCCCGCCCGCTCGACGAGCTTCACCACCTGGCCAACATGCCTACCGGTGTTCGCGTCGATCAGCGAGACCTCGAATCCAAGCATCGCCGGGAAATCACCGTTCGATCGCCAATCGATGATCCACGGTGCGGTAACTTCGAAATCCGCGGTCGTGACGCTGTCCGTGCCGGAAAATTCGCGAACGACACCGATGCCGCTGGCAATCGAGGTGACAAGAATCAGGAAGATCAGGATTGCCGCCCGAGAAACGATGATGTGCATAGGATTACTTCCGCATTCAGCTCCTGGTTGGTAAGCAGAATATGACGTCGCCGGGCAATCAAGGTTCAGTGCGATTCCGTACCAAGACGGGTTGAAACGTATCTCCTTATGTCGAGGCTCATATCCTCCATCGGAGCATAGTACCCTGTATCGAAAGGCCTGGAATGCATGCCCCGCTGCACCCGCTCGCAGATGTTCCAGTCCTGGCGGTTGACGATGTCCCAGAAGTCGGCAGCATCCGAGGGATCGAAATCCGCGCCCTCGATCGCTTCCGGATGAAACAGGAACCGGCATTCGATGTGGGTTTCTTCCGGGCCTTTCGGCCAGACGATGAATGCCGCGGCGTGATCGCGCGACAGGCTCACCATCAGGTTGGGGTAGATCAGTTCACCGAAGTGTTTTGTTCTCTCGGCTTCATTCAGGCCGGGGAAGGACGGCCGGTTGGTGGTCCCGGTCATTGTGAACGTATCGGTACCCTGCTGTTGCGGTATGCCGCCCTCCCAGTCGAGACCGGCGCCCCCGTTCTTGCGAAATTCCGGCACGATCCTGCAGAGCTCCGGATGCACTCCAGCGCAGTGATAGCACTCGTTGTAGTTCTCCAGTATCACCTTCCAGTTCGCGCCGACTTTGTACTCGATGCTTCTCGCCGTCCGCAAATCCGACAAGGGATAGCGGCGCACCCGCTGCGGCACCGGCCCAAGCTGCTCCGCGAGCGTCTTGCCATTCCCGGACACATTTGCAAACACGAACCCGCCCCAGGTATCCAGCGCGACACCGTGCAATGAGTACTTTTCCTTCTCGACATCGAGATGCGGCGTGTGGTGCAGGCTGCCGTCGAAACGGTATGTCCAGGAGTGGTACGGGCAACGAATGTTCGACTTCCAGTGGCCCTTTGTCGCTGCCGGATTGGCACTGTCGACCAACTGGCAGCCGCGATGCCGGCACACGTTGAAGAACCCCCGTAGCGCTCTGTCTTCACCCCTCACGACCAGGAGGCTCTCGCCGGCGATGCTGATCGCCTGGTAGTCGCCCGCCTGCGGCCAGTCTTCCTCGCGTCCGATGCAAGTCCACTCGTCGAAGAAAATGCGTTCGCGTTCCTTCGCGAACCATGCGGGGTCGATATACAGGTCGCGATGAAGTGTTTTCTCCATGTGGCGTGTCCGCTGTCTGCGAAAGGTCATCGAGAAATTCGGGAGTGCAGATTATCACGCCGCAGGAGCGGCGGCATCGACGCCATTCCACTATGTGAGTGACACGGCTGTCATCGGGGTTTGCAGCTGGGCTATGCTGGCGCATTGTTACACCAGCCGACAACCTGGACATGCCAGCAGCGCGATTCGACGCCATCATCATCGGCGCAGGACACAACGGCCTGACCGCCGCCGCGTACCTTGCGCGCGGAGGCTTAAAGACCGTCATCGTCGAACGGCGCGATGTCGTGGGCGGCTGCGCGGTCACGGAAGAGATCGACCCGGTCAATGCGCCCGGCTGCCGCGTGTCGACGGCATCCTACATCGCCAGCATGCTGCGGCCGGAAGTCATCCGGGATCTCAGGCTTGCCAGCTATGGCCTCAGGATGGTCGCCTGCAGCCCCGGTGTGCAGACAGCACTGCCCGATGGTCGCGTGATTGCATGGTGGTCGGAGCGCCAGCGCATGAGCGAGGAGTTGCAACGTTTCGCACCGCAAGACGTCGAACGTTTTTTTGCGATCGACGAGGAGCTGCAGCGGCTTGCATCGTATCTGCAACCATTTTTCCTCGAGGCACCGCCCGATCCCGAGGCTGCCGGATTCAGGAAGTTCATCGAGTTCGTCAACGTCGCGCGGCGTTTCCGGCGCATGCGTGGCCGGGATGCCGCTGCGCTGGTACGTTTCCTCACCGGGTCGCTTGGTGATTTCCTGGACCAAGAGTTCCGCTCGGATGCGCTGAAACGCCTGATCCTGTCAAACAGCCTGTATGGCAAACATGGCGGGCCTTATCAACCGGGCACTGCGATGGGCTTGCTGTTTCACCTGCTGAGCGGCGGCGCAGAAGAACGCCAGGGGTTTGCAGGACACGTCATCGGCGGCATGGGTGCGATAACAGAAGCCATGGCGCAGTCCTGCCGCGACAGCGGCGTCGGGATTCGCACCGGCGCGGAAGTACGCTCGGTCAACGTGCACAAAGGCGTGGCGACCGGCGTGACCCTGGCGGACGGAAGCAGCATCGACTCAAATATCGTAGTCTCGAATGCCGATCCCAAGCGTACCTTTCTCGGCCTGCTTGCACCTGGCGATCTCGATGCGGACTTTCTCCGGCAGGTCGAAGGCATAAAAATGGCAGGGCCCTGCGGCAAGGTGAACCTGGTACTCTCGGAGGAACCACGGGTGAACGGCATGCCGGCCAGCCATTCCGCGGCGGAACGCAGCCTGTTCACTCTCGCGCCGTCTTTGCAACAGGCCGAAGACATTTACAACCAGGCCATGCGCGGAGTGGTACCGGACGAGCTGTGGGTGGACTGCGTCCTCGCGTCGAACGTCGATCCGGACCTCGCAACGGAAGGCAAACACGTGCTGACCTGCTTCGTCCAGTACCTGCCCTACGCGCTGCGCGATGGCAGCTGGGATTCGGAGCGCGACAGGATCGGTGACAAGGTGATCGAGACCATAGGCCGCTACGCACCGAACGTGCCACGCTCGGTGGTTGCCAGGAAAGTGTTCACGCCGTTCGACCTCGAGCGAACCTTCGGCATCACCGAGGGCAATATTTTTCACGGTGATATCAACATGGGCCAGCTGTTCTTCATGCGCCCCGTCCCCGGCTGGGCCCAGTACCGGACACCCGTGGCAAATCTTTATCTCTGTGGCGCCGGTACCCATCCCGGCGGCGGCGTCACCGCTGCGCCGGGCTACAATGCCGCTCACAGGATACTCCGGGATCGCAAATGACATGAAAATAGTGAGATGAATAGGCGTCGCATCAAGCTGTCGGTTGCGAGAATTCTTGCCGCGTGCCTCGCCGTGTCCGGCACGGTTGCCGCCCGGGCCGAGCTCGACCTGCGCAGTGCCACGGTAAACCACCTCGACAATGGACTGACCGTCATCCTGCTCGTGGACCGCAACTTCCCGGTAGTCAGCGTGCAGTCTCTGTACCGTGTCGGGGCCCGGGACGAGACGACCGGGCAGACCGGCCTTGCGCATTTCCTCGAGCACATGGCATTCAGAGCCAGTGCATCGTTTCCGGGCACCGGCGTCGTCAGTGAAATCTATGCCCTCGGGGGAGAATGGCACGGCTACACCTGGATCGATCAGACGACCTACTTTGCGACCGCGCCGAAGGAACACCTCGATACGCTGCTGCGCATCGAAGCGGAGCGTATGTCCCGCCTGACCATCGATGCGGCGGACATGGAAGCGGAACGCGGCGCCGTACTCGCGGAGATGCACGGCTACGAGAACGATCCATCGACCGTCCTGTTCGACGCGTTGTTGTTCACGAGCTTTCTCGGGCACCCGTACCGCAACAACACCATAGGCTGGCAAAGCGATATAGAGAACCTGCGCCATGAGGACGTGGTTGCGTTCTACAAGCGGCATTATGTGCCGGCAAACGCGGTCATTGCCGTCACCGGCGATTTCGACGCGGGTGACGTTAGCGGGCGGATTGCAGAGCTGTTCGGCAAGATCGAGCAACGGCCCGCCACGCCGCTGCCGCATACCATCGAACCGCTGCAAACCGGCGTCCGACGCGTGCAACTGTCCGGTCCCGCCGAATCGAAACACTTCAAGATTGCGTACCGCGCGCCGTCTGCATCGAGCGCCGACTTTGCTGCATTCCTGGTGCTGCAGGACTGGCTCGGCGGCGGTTCCGGCGTCAGCTTCCTGCAGAATGACTGGGGTACGCCCGTGCGCCATGACGCCCTCCTCGGGGGCGCGGCCGACGATCTTGCGACCTGGTTTCCACCCAGTGCCCAGGACTATGTCTTCGTCATCAGCGGCAGCGCCGCTGCCGACGCAGACCAGGCAGCAGTCGAGGCGGAGATCGAGCGTCGGATTGCGATCGCCAGGGAAACGCTTCCCGTTGCGGGCACGCTTGACGCGTCTGTGGAACGTATTCTCGACGAGCTGGTGTTCGACGTGGAGACCACCGAGGATGCCGCACACCAGCTGGCATTCTTCGACGGGCTTGACGCACTCGACGTCCTTCTCGCCTTGCCGGAAACCGTGCGAACGGTTACGCCAGAGGATATCCAACGCGTTGCCCGGCGTTACCTCAAGCCCGAACTACGAACGATAGGCTGGTGGTCTCCCGGTGAGGCTCCGGGCGATGCCCCGTCTGACCCGGTCGCCGCGAAAGTAACCGCGGAGTGGCCGCCTGGATCGACGATCAGCACCGGGAAAGTTCGTCCCGACCTTGTGCCGGTGCCACAACCGGTGATCGCAAGGTTGCGCAACGGCATACCGGTGATCATGACGGCATCGGATCTGTCGTCGTCGGCCTGGTTACGCGTCATCGTTCCGAATTCGAACAGCGACAGTCCCGTGCGCGGCCATGCGTCGCTGGATTCGCGTTTTCGGCCCGACGACATGGCTGCGGTGCTGCAGCATGCTGTGCGTACATTGGCAGCCTTCGAGGAAGGCCCGGATTCCGGACCGTCGACGGACCCGGAATCGCGGCTCGAACAGGCTTTCGCGGACATCATGGGCCGGCAGCCGCTGACGCAAAAGTACTCGCCATCGCTGATCGTGATCGCCGGCGACGTTTCGGCGGACCAGATGCTCGATGCATTGGACGAGTCATTCGGCGCACTGCCGTCGGCAAATCCTACCTCGAGCTTGCGCCAGGAGGCGCCGGCTACGAAAGCTCCCGAAGACATCGATATCCGCATGGGCAAGCCGCTTGCGCAGGCACAGCTCGGTTATCTTTTTCCTGTGCCGGGACCCCGCGATCCGGGCTCCAATGCCTGCCGGCTGTTGCTCTACATACTCAGTCATCACTACGAAGGGCGGCTGGGCAAGGCCGCAATCACAGACCGGGGCCTCGTGTATTACATCGACAGTCGCTACCGGTCCGATGGCCAAACAGCGTGGGTCACACTGGCCAGCGGTGTCGATCCGCAAAAGCTCGATGAACTGCAGCAGCTGTTCCGTTCGGAAATCGCGCGACTGGGCACGGAGCCCCCGACCGCTGCAGAAATAGCAGAAGCCCGCAACCACCTGGTCGGCCGCGCGGTCAGTGCCGCACAAAGCAACGAGGAACTGACCGCCGCACAGGCCAGGGAATGGATCTGGTACGGCCGCCTGCAAACGCCAGGTGAGTTGCGAGCACAACTTGATCAGGTCAGCGACGACGAAGTGCGTGCACTGGCCAGTGCATTCGCGAAAGGCACGATGATCACCGTTACCCGGTAAGGAGTTC
>JAKEGN010000235.1 GCA_022615525.1 Woeseiaceae bacterium | reverse complement strand
ATGCCGGAAATGGATACGACCTCGCTCGAGTAACGCATCCTCGCGCCGAAAGGCGTTACGCCCTGTTCCCAGGAGCCGAGCACTGCCTCCCGCGTGCCAGCGGTGAAAAGCAGGTCGCTGCGCAACGGCACCAGGGCAGGCTCCGCCATCACGTGCTTGCCTTTCTGGTAACGCTGTATGGTGTTCGCGTGTGCAGGGCTCGCTTCCAGCAGCAGCCAGTTCAGCCCCAGTTGGTTGGCATGCGCGGCAGCGCTCAGACCTGCCGGTCCGCCGCCGACGATGACCAGATCAAGACTCACGGATTGCCGAATACAAGTGCGCCGGATACCTGGGTCGTGTCGCCGCCGTCCTGCAGGCTGTAGGTCATGCCTGCTGCCCCGGGAAATGCCGGGTCCGAGGTCGCACCCGGATCGCTGAAGAAGCCGCTGAAAGTGCCGCTGCCTCCGGTAACCCCGTTGATGATGACCGCATTGTAGAAACCGCTGAATAGATGCGGAGGCAACGGCTGGTTGCCGTCGAAGCCGATCGTGCCCTGGCCCGTGGCAATCCAGGTTGCTGAATTGATGTCGATCAGCAGCGTGCTGTCGACCAGCTGGTTGGTGAAATCGGCGGTGAAGGTGGCGCTGCCGAGGACGCCGGTGTTGCCGAAATTGTCGGTGGGCGTGGTATTGCCGATGAGACTGTATGTTGCCACACCGGTGACCGGCATGACCGGTGGCGCGGATTCAGGCCCGCTCACCCAGTGTATGCTTTGCGTTCCGAGGTCGATGCTCGCGTCGCTGCCGTCACTCAGCGTGATCGCGGCCGTGCCGCCGGACCAGCGCCCCCAACGCATCACGGTGACCGAGTCGAAGCCGGTGTCGGTGTTGGCGGACGAGCCGATGTCGAAGCTTGCCGTGCCCGCCGCGCCCCGCCCCGGGTGCAGGTTTTCGAAGGCGGTCAAGTTGTTGCTGAAATCCAGTTCGAACTGCGTCGGTTCGTTGACCAGCGTGCCGCTGAACAGCGTACCGACACCGCTCACCGGGCCCGTGGCCCAGCTTATGGTCCTGTCGTTGGTGGGCGGCGGCGGATTTCCTGGCGTGATATCGACCGGCGTGCCATCGGGATTCACGCCGATGACCGATTGCTCGGGCGCGTCGCGCCCGCCCTTGCCAGAGGCTTCCTCGTCGGCCGGTTCGTAACCGGCCGGCGTCGGCGTACGCCGTGTGCCCAGCTTGCTGTCGAAGCCCGTGACAGGAGCATCGTCCGGGCGCGATTGCGCGGTGCCGGCCTCGTCGAGGCCGAGATCGTTGGTATCCAGCAGCACCGCCGGTGGCGTCGCCAGCTGTTGCAGGCGGCGATCGCTCAATGGAATGAATGCGAATTGACCGGCCCTGACCTCGATATCGCCGAACTCATTGCGGAACACTACGATGCCTTCGGTAACGCCGAGGTACAGCCCATCCTCCAGCGGCTGACCGGCGGAAACCCCCGGCGCCCAACCGCAGTCACCGTTACAGAACACCGCGGTGTAATCCGTTCCGCGTATGCCGAGCACACCGACGGCCGTGCGCACTTCGTAGTCCTTTTCATCCTGCTTGCCGATGGCGCCGGTTATAGTGCGAAAGCCGCCCTTCAACAGGCTGGTGACGCTGCGATCGCCGCTGGTCGTGACCGCGCTGGCAGCAGCGCCCGCATCGGCGCCGAATGAGTACTCCTCGATCTTCAGGCGCGTACCGGGCCGCAGCGCTATCTTCGCGCCATCGACCATCAGGAGCTGCGCCCGTCCCGCGGCATCCGTTACGACCGTGTCCTGCACCCGCACGACATCGCCCTTGACCAGCGCCACCGGCGGTTCCCTTTCGGCGGTTACCCCACTCGTCGCGAAAAGGACCGTGCCCGCATCCTGCGCAGTCGCCGTGGCCGCGAGCAAGTAAACGATCATTCCCTGGATAGCATTCTTCATGGCTGTGGTGTCCATCGAAAGGCGATTCCCGTTTCCATCCGGTCGTAGGTGTAAAGCCCGACATCGGAGTCGTTGTCGATGTAGCGGACCCGCGGAATGATAGCCAGGCCGCGCGTCAGCACATCGCGAAACTCGACTTGCAGCATCGCGAACGACTGCGTGTCCTCGCGCGGCGTGCCGAAGAACAGGCCGTCGTAGTCGCTCTTCAGACTGCCGAGCGACGCGAGCAACCAGGCGGAGGCGCCGACCGGCATGCTCAAGCCCACGCGTCCGCCGAGCTTCGAATTGCCGTACGGTGACCCATTGGTTTGCTCGCTGTCGCTGCCGCCAAGCAGTTGGAGGCTGAGCTGGGCACGCGAGTCGAAGCGACGGGTGACTCCCATTGAGTAAAGGAAGCGGTTGACGTCGAGCACCTCGATCGATTCGTCGTAGCGCTGTGCGCCACCGCGCAGTCCGAGCGTGGCGTCCCAGCGGTCGTTCAGTCGCCGGCCAAGGAGCGCATCGAGACCAAGATAAGACTCGTTCGGATCGCCATCCCTGGCTCCCCAGTAACCGTCGATGACAGCGCGGCCGAACCAGGCGTCACGTTGCCAGTTGAATCCGCCGTAACCGTTGACGATGGTGGCATCGATGAAAGATGCGTCCGGGTTGGCGCGATGGCTCACGCCGCCGTTGAACATCCAGCCGAAGCGCGAACTGCGGGGCACGAACCAGTCGAACCCGGCACGGAGTTCGGCAAACGACGATTCGGTTTCGACGTTGTCCGGGCTCAGCGTGAATCCCAGGAACTGCTGGTCGTCCGTCGAGCCGTTGGCGTTGGTGTCGTAGCCGGCGAACAACTCGAGATAAGGGAGAAAGCGGCTGGAAGGGGCGGCCGGCACATGGTCGATCGCCTGCAGGTACTGCTGAATTACCCCGGCAACCGGCGGCGGCGGACTCTCGCCGAGTAGCTGGGTAAACAGCGGCCGGGCCAGCTCCGGGTTTCCGGATTCGTAATAGGCCCGCGCCAGCTCCATGCGTGCACCGGAGAATCCCGGTTCGACGGCCAGGGCACGCCTCAAGCTGAAGATCGCCTCGCCGGTGCGACCGGTGTCGAGCGCGGCGATGCCGAATACGTAATCGAACAGCACGTCGCCAGCCAGGGCCGCTTCGTGAGGCAGCAACAATTCGTACGCGCGGGCGCTCTCACCGGCGGCCAGCAGGTCTTCGGCCTGGCGCACGAGTTCCCGGGTTTCGGCCTCGGTACTCAGCCGCAGCCTGTCGCCGGTCTGGGCGAGACAGCTTCCGCAGAGCAGCATCAGGATCAGGATCAGCTCAGGTCGAAAAATGGAGCCCGTGCCCCGGAGGATGTGGTCTGGCATTCGAAATCGCTCCCCGACAGCAAGGCCCCGTTCGTCCTGCTGCGCAAAAAACCAGCCTGTACTACTTGGTCAGGTGTTCGAAGACCCCATCCCAGTCGGCCGGTGGCGGTACACGCCTGAATTGCTCGATTCGATCAAGGTACACATTATATAGAAGCTCTTCTGTGCGTTCTTTCAAGTTCTGCAATGCGACTTCCGCCGCATTCCAGCGTTTGGCGCGGAAATCGACGATCGCGGCGCCGAAAAGAGTCATGCGCTCCCGCTCTGTATCCGAAAGCCCGGTGGCAATGCCCAAAGGTTCGAAAATGGCCACGGGCTCGCGTTTGCCCTTGACCCGGACGAGATCCAGTTCACGAAACGCAAAGTCGGGCAGTAGCCTGGCCGTGGTCTCACTGACGATCATGTCGACACCGTATTGCTTGGTCAGGCCTTCAAGCCGCGAACCGAGATTGACCGTATCGCCGAGGACCGTGTACGCAATGCGGAACTCCGAGCCCATGTTGCCAACATTCATGTTGCCGCTGGACACACCGACGCCCACGGCAATCGGCGGCCACCCTTTCTTCGCGAATTCATCGCCGAGGTCGCGCACGGCCCTGATCATCCCCATGCCGGCAAGGACAGCATGCCGCGCATGCTGGTCATCGGCGAGCGGGGCGCCCCAGAACGCCATCACCGCATCGCCCATGTATTTGTCGATCGTGCCGCGATGCTCGTGGATGACGCGAGTGATGGGCGTCAGGAATTCGTTCATCAGTTGTGTCAGTTCCCTGGCATCGAGTTTCTCCGACAGCGTGGTAAACCCGCGCACGTCCGAGAACAGTACCGACATCGTGCGGGTCTCACCCTCGAGTGATACGTCCTGGCCGCTCGCATCCATCTCGGCGACCAGCGACGGCGGAATGTACTGCCCGAAGATCTTAGACAGGTGGCGCTTGTTGCGCGACTCGATGAAAAATCCGTAGTTGATCTGCAGCACGGATGCGACCAGTGTGAAACACAACAACGAGGCCAGTGGCACGACCAGCCCCTGCGCCGTCCACATCCACAAACTCCATGCCATGGTGAGAAACAGCAAGGCGATGACGAACAGCAAGGCGGTGATCGGAGCCAGCCGCGGCAGGAGCAGCGCTGTGAGCAAGGCGATAACGAACAGCAGCGAGAATTCCAGACCGGCGGTCCACGACGGCTGCTGCAGTATAGTGCCATCGAGGAGGCCTGATACCAGGTTGGCGTGCGCCTCGACGCCGATGTAACGCTGCCCGACAGGCGTCGAGCGCAGATCGAGCAGCCCGGCCGCGCTGGCACCGATCAGAACGATGCGATCGCGAAGTACTTCCGCCGGCGCCGTACCGCTGAACACGTCCTTTGCGGGCACATAGGGAAAACTCCCTTGCGGGCCGCGGTAGGGAATGTAGACAGTGATCTGCTCGTTGACCGGGATCCGCCGCTCGCCAAGCAACAAGGCATCGAGTTCGATGCCCGTCATACGCTCGTCCCTCGTTACAGCAAAGGACAGGCTTAGAGGCGGTGAGCCGAGCGACAGTCGTGCAACCGCCAGGGCGAGGGACGGATACAGGTCACCGAGGTATCGCTGCAGCAAAGGTGCACGCCGGAACACGCCGTCCGAATCGATGACCGGCGCATCGAAAAACCCGCCTGCGGCGGCGTTGTCCTGCAGCGTCGCCAGGTTGCCCGCATAACCCTTTGCGTCGACGAACGGAATGCTGACGCCTTCGATCGCCGCCGCCGGGATGATCGGTCCGGGCAGCGCGCCGGTCGATTGGGGTTCGTTCGGCGCGAGCGAATCCTTGAACACGAATCCGGTCACGACATCCCTGGCGATCAGCGATTCCGCGAAACGCGCATTGCTGTCGAGCTCCGCGGCGATGCGTCCGAGTTCTGCATCGACTTCCGGTATCCCGGCGATGTCGCTGCGTCGGAGCCGTTGCAGCAAGCGCTCGGCCGAGGTCTCCTCGGCTTCGGCAAACAGCACGTCGAACCCCAGCACGCGTATGGAATAGTCGTCGAACAGTTTATCGACGATGGTCGCCAGGGTGTCGCGGGGCCAGGGCCAGCGGCCGAGCTCGAGCTGGCTGGCCTCGTCGATATCGACGATCACGATGCGATCATCGACAGTCGCCGGCATGGTCATCAGGACCCGGACGTCGTACAGGTAGTTCTCGATCCGGTCGATGATCTCGAAGCGTGGCGAGGACGCCACATGCAATGCAAAAATCAGCAGGGACAGCGCGCTTATCCCCAGGCGGATGAAAAGCCTGAACCAGCGTAAACTTGCGGCCGATGACATGCATCCAAGTCTAAACGAAAACCCGTTGAAATCTTGCCGGGCTTTCGAACTGTTGCAAAGATGACTGTCTAAGCCCGTCTAAACGGTGCCCCTAAACGGTGCCGCAAAATAAAAAGGAGAAAGAACATGCGTCGATTGCAGCTGATCGGGTACCTGATTCTGCTGGCGATACCCCTCGCCGGAAGCACCGCGGAAGGCGATGCGGCAATCTGGGATTTGAGCGAAATCTATCCCTCTGTCGAGGCCTGGGACCAGGCGCGCGAAGCGGTATTGAAGGACCTGGAACTGATCGAAGCCCGGCGGGATACCCTGGGCGACAGTGCCGATGCACTTTACGAAGCGCTGGCCCTGGTGTCGGACGTGACGCGGAAAGCCGCCCGGGTTTCGGCCTACTCGAGCCTCAAGGCGGACGAGGATGTTCGCGTCACCGGGGACCAGGAGCGGGACCAGCTCAGCCAGATCATGTTTGCGCGCCTGAACGAGGCCACCGCCTGGATGCAACCCGAGTTGCTGCGCGTCGGCGAAGAAGTCATCAATGCCTATATCAAGGAGGACGAACGCCTCGACCGTTTTTCCTTCCAGCTCGAAGACAGCCTGCGCAATGCGCCGCACACGCTTGGGGACGAGGCCGAAGAAACGCTCGCCTATTTCAGCCAGGCATTTGCCGCGCCATACAACACGTACAGCCTGGTGTCGAACTCCGACATTCCCTGGCCCACCGTAACGTTGTCCGATGGTACGGAATTCCTGGTCGATTCGCAGGGCTACGGGCGGCTGCGCGGCGGCCCGAATCGCGATGACCGAAAACTGGTATTCGATACTTACTGGGGCAAGTGGCTCGAATATCGCAACAGCGTAGGCTCGGTCCTGAACTCGCATATCCAGACGCAGGTCTCGCTGGCGAAAGCGAGGAACTACGACAGCGTCCTGCACCGCGAGCTGTTCCAGGACAACCTGCCGCCGGAGGTGTATCGAACACTGGTCGCGGAGGTCAACAATGCCCTTCCGACCCTGCATCGTTACTTCAAGCTGAGGGCACGCATGCTCGGCCTGGAACAGATGCATTACTACGATATTTACCCGCCGATGGTTGCTCTCCAAAAGAAATTCGACCTCGAGACCAGCAAGGAGATCACGTTGAAGGCCATGGCGGTACTCGGCGACGATTGGGTCGAGATGCAACGGAAAGCCATCGACCAGCGCTGGATGCACGTCATGCCTCAGCGCGGCAAGCAGTCCGGCGCCTACATGAACCCGTCCGCCTACGACGTGCATCCGTACCTGCTGCTCAATCACAACGACGACTATGAATCGTTGTCCACATTCGCGCACGAGTGGGGGCACGCGATGCATACGCTGTATTCCAGGCAGGCGCAGCCTTTTGACACCGCGTTCTACTCGACCTTCATCGCCGAGATCCCGTCGACTTCGCTGGAACTGATCCTGCAGGACTACATGGTCTCGAATGCGGAATCGCCGGAGGAGAAGCTCTTTTACCTCGGGCAGGGTCTCGAGGGCATGCGCGGCACGTTCTTCCGTCAGACGATGTTCGCCGAGTTCGAATTGTCACTGTACGAGGCGGCGGAACGCGGCGAGGCGCTGTCGGGAGAGAAGATATCCGAGATGTACGCCGAGCTGGTACGGCGCTATCACGGCCATGACAAGGGCGTGGTTCTCGTCGACGACCTGTACACCAACGAGTGGATGTTCATACCGCACTTCTATTTCAACATGTACGTGTTCCAGTACGCGACATCGCAGACCGCCGGAACGGCGCTGTACGCGCGCATCAAGAACGAGGGCAAGGCCGGGGTCGAGAATTACAAGAATCTGCTGCGTGCCGGCGGTTCCGACTACCCGTACGTTCTGCTCAAGAACGCGGGCGTCGACATGGCGACACCGGGCCCCTACCGTGCCGCCGTCGTGAAGATGAACGCGATCATGGACGAAATGGAACGCCTGCTCGAGGAGAATGACCGCACGGCAGGCCTGTAGCAACGAGCATTGCCGGCTCCTACAGAGACCGATAGATGAATTGTAGGAGCCCAATCCGCCCTACTAACCTGCAAATAACGTAATGGCAGGCGCGGATTGATCTTCAGTGAAAATGTAGTCGAAGCTGATGTCTGGTTTGCAGGCGACGCGGATGTCCAAACGTTGCGCAGTTTCTGAGGCTAGCGATTCAGTGCCGCCGGCAGGCTCCTTCTACAGCGCAAGCCCACAGTTATGGGTGGCGGTATAAGTCGAGGGCGCGGGTGAACCAGGCGCCGGCATCTTCTTCCGTGTCGCCGCAGCGTATGCGGTAGGGCTTGCCGCTCCACGAGCTTTTGCTGGCGATGCGTGCTATGAACTGCTCCGTCGTATCGTAGTATTTCCTGCCGCGCTCGCGCTTCATCTGCAGGTGGTCGCGGGCCGCAGCACCGCTGTGCTCCTTGCCGTTACGAATATAGATGCAATCGCTTTCGGCGACCGAATCCAGCAAGAAGTCGATCTCCGCATCCATTGTGGCATCGTCCGCCAATGCAGCAGGACATGCGAGGATCGCCGCGACTGACATCGCGTGCAGGCAGGCTCGAAGGGTCCGCATTATTTCGATTCCACGACCCGTGCGCCAACGATACGCACCGGGCAGGATCCACCGGCGGTGTAGGGACCGAGCCCGGTATTGACGCTGGTCACCTGGCCTGCGCCGAGCAGGCCGCTAACCTGCCGATCGACCCGCCGCTGGCGGCCGGTATTGTCGGTGTATTCGATGGCGAAACGGATGTCCGCAATGGTCACGGAGGTAGCATTCCGGATCGATACGACGAGTTCCCCGGCGCTGTTCGGGTCACAACGTTTCTGCAGATACGCATCCGGGTTATTGCCGAGATCGAGCTTGACCAGTTCGGTCTGCGCCGCCAGCGCCAGATCGCCCTGCCCGCCGGCTACTTTTTTGTAATGCGCTATGGCGGTGGCTTTGTCACCACGTTTCGCAGCGATGTTGCCGAGCGAGAAATATGCAACACCTGTCGGCAACATGCTGTTGCTCTTCTCCAGATCCGT
>JAKEGN010000234.1 GCA_022615525.1 Woeseiaceae bacterium | reverse complement strand
TGCAGGTTTCGCAGTCGCGACTGGCGTCGCTGGAAGCGGTGCAGATGGCCGCTCTTGGCCAGAGCGATGAAGCCATACAAAGCTGGCTCGAAGCGTGCGAAATCGACGGCACAAGCCGCGTAGCGCAGACTCTCGAGGTCGAGGCCGGTTGGGAGCGCGCTGTCGAAACCGTACTGGGCGAATACTTGCAGGCAATTTGCGTCAGGGATGCGGCTAGTGCCGCAGCGCACCTCGCCAAGCTCAGGGATGGAACAGCAACCTTGCTGGTCGAGGGACCTGCGCTCGGGTCGGGTGATACAGGGTCGGCTACGCTTGCGTCCAAAGTGACCAAGGCTCCAGCGGCGGTTCTCGACATCCTGCGGAATGTCCGCGTTGCTGATTCGCTTCCCAAAGCATTGGCGATTCGGGAACAGCTCGAGGATGCGCTGTCGGTGGTTACCCAGGACGGCATCTGGCTGAGCAGGAACTGGCTCCGGGTCCGGCGGGATAAAGACACACACGCCGGTGTACTTGCACGAGAACATGAAATAAGGCGCCTCAAGGGTGAAATTCGCGAACTCCAGGCGCGGGCCGACAGTGCGCGAAAGCTGGCGCAGGATGGCCGCACCCGCCTGATGCAGCTCGAAGAGCGACGTGACACTCTTCAAAAGGACTCGGCAGCGCTGCTGAGTGAATATTCCGAGACCAAGTCCGCACTGGATGCGGCACGATACCAACTCGACCAGGCGAATGCGCGTCGCGCCGCTCTGGCGGACGAAAGTGCCGAGATCGAGCGCGAGCAGTACGCAGCCGTGGAACAGCTCCGATCCTCGAGTGCACAGCACAAACAGGCCGTATCCAGCCTGGGCGAACTCGCGCAACACCGCGAGATGCTGGATGCCCGTCGTGAAGAATTGCGTGCCGATTTGCAGCGCGTCCGGGCACAGGCAGATCAGGATCGGCAAACAGTACAAGACATGGCGATTCAATTTGAGAGCAGGAGAACGAGCAAGGAATCAGCTGCTTTGAGTTTGCAGCGAATGGAGTCCCAGCGCCGACTGTTCAAGAATCGAGAGCAGGATATTTCGCAGCAGCTGGCTCAAAGTGAAGAGCCACTCGCCAGGAACAAGCTTCAGCTGGAGAAACAGCTGCAGGTCCGCCTGGAAGTCGAGTCGGAACTTGGTGCGTCGCGACGAAAGGTCGAGGGTCTTGAAAGTGAATTGCGCGAGCTGGACCAAAAGCGCATGCAACTCGATCAGGCAGCCGAAATTGCACGGACCGAGGTCGGTGAGGCAAGGATGGCGGTGCAGGAAGTCCGGGTGCGCCGCGAAGGGTTGACTGAGCAGTTCGACAAGACGGGCTTCGACAAGGACGTACTGGTCCAGTCACTGGATAGCGAGGCGAGCATCGTTGCCTGGGAAGAGAAGCTCGAGCGCACTCGCAGCAGAATCGAACGGCTTGGGCCGATCAATCTGGCTGCTATCGACGAATTCAAAGAGCAGTCGGAGCGAAAGGCGTACCTCGATTCACAACTTGCGGACTTGAATGATGCGCTGGCTACGCTGGAAGGTGCGATTCGGAAGATTGACCGTGAGACGCGAACGCGTTTCCGTGAAACGTTTACGAACATCGACAGCGGCTTCAAGAGGCTTTTCCCGAAACTCTTCGGTGGCGGGCATGCCTACCTGGAAATGACGGGCGACGACCTGCTGACCGCGGGTGTTACCGTCATGGCGCGACCGCCTGGTAAGAGAAACAGCACTATTCACCTCTTGTCCGGGGGCGAAAAAGCGCTAACCGCGGTGGCACTGGTTTTCGCAATATTTGAGCTGAACCCTGCACCATTCTGCCTTCTCGATGAGGTTGACGCGCCATTGGACGACGCCAACGTTGGCCGTTTCTGCGATATCGTGAAGGAGATGTCGAGCATGGTGCAATTCGTCTTCATAACCCACAACAAGGTGACTATGGAGATGGCGCGGCAGCTGACCGGCGTTACCATGCAGGAGCCCGGTGTCTCGAGGTTCGTCGCTGTGGACCTCGACGAGGCAGTCAAAATGGCGGCCAGTTAGCTTGAGGGCACCAGGAAATTCGAATGGACGGTCTGCGTTGGTTGCTGTTGCTGTTCGGGCTGCTGATCGTTGTTGCCGTCTACCTGTACAGCCGCCGAAAACCTGATTCGCAAGGGAAGGCGGGGCCGGTTCTGAAATCATTTCGATCAAAGATAGAGCCGCTTTTCGCAGCCGACACGTCAGAAGACGATAGCCCGGATCCAGACGTCGAGCCCATCCGTGACCCGGGGCCTCAAAAAATTGTCACCTTGAGAATGGTCGCCAAACACCAGGCAGCGTTTGCCGGCGATGAGCTGGCACTGAGTCTTCGTGGAATCGGCATGCGGCATGGCAAGTTCGGTATATTTCATCGTTATGACGGCATTGATGAGACGAAGTCGGTTTTTTGTGCGGCAAGCCTTGTCGAGCCAGGCAGCTTCGATCTGGCGAACCTGAAAGAACAGCGCATCCCGGGTATCAGCCTGTTCATGGTGTTGCCAGGACCGATGGAAGGTGCAAAAGCATTCGATTTGATGATTTCCGCGGCTCGCTCCCTGTCACAATCCTTAGACGCTGATTTGCTCGACGAATCCGGCAGCACTTTGAGTATCCAGCGGGAACGCTACCTCCGGGAAGAAGTTATACAGTTCGAACATGAGATATCGGTCGCCTGATCACGATAATCGAGTGACAGACTGCCCATGAGCGCATCTGCGACGATTCAAAAACGTGCCGAATGGCTCCGGGAGCAGATCCGATACCACAACTATCGATATCATGTTCTCGATGATCCGGAGTTGCCGGACATCGAGTACGATCGACTGGTGCGCGAACTGGAGTCCCTCGAGCGCGACAATCCGGACATCGTCACAGCGGATTCCCCGACGCAACGGGTTGGTGCCAACCCGGTCAAAGCGTTCGGCACCATTGCGCACAAGTTGCCGATGTTGTCGCTGGAGAATGCTTTCAGCGAAGACGAATTGCGCGACTTCAATCGCCGGGTGATCGACCGGCTCCAGACCGATCCCGACTCTGCGATCGCATACGCTGCCGAGCCGAAACTTGACGGCGTTGCGGTCAGTCTGTTGTACGAGGAGGGCCGGCTCGTGCGCGGTGCTACTCGAGGTGATGGCGAGCGCGGCGAAGACATTACGCACAATGTCCGGACCATCGAGGCCGTACCGTTAAGCCTGCTCGGCCGCGGCTTTCCAGGCACGCTCGAAGTTCGCGGCGAAGTCTTTATGCCCCGAGCAGGTTTCCGCGAGTTCAATGAGAATGCCAGGATCAAGGGCGAGAAGACCTTTGTCAATCCACGCAACGCGGCAGCCGGCAGTTTGCGTCAGCTGGACCCGCGCCTTACCGCGGAGCGTCCTCTCGATATCTACCTTTACGCGGTCGGCCAGGTCGACGGTGGCAAGCTGCCACAGCGGCACAGTCAGGTACTGGATCGGTTACAGGACTGGGGACTCAAGGTCTGCCCGGAACGCAGGGTGGTCGAAGGTGTCGATGGCTGCCTGCAGTTTTACCGTGAGATGGGTGCGAAACGCGATTTGCTGGCGTATGACATAGACGGCGTGGTGTACAAGGTCGACCGCCTTGACTACCAGGCGCAACTTGGCTTTGTCTCGCGCGCCCCGCGTTGGGCTATTGCTCACAAGTTCCCGGCCCAGGAAGAGCTGACTATCGTTCGTGACATTGAATTTCAGGTAGGCCGGACCGGGGCCGTGACGCCGGTTGCCCGACTGGAACCGGTCTTTGTCGGCGGGGTGACGGTCAGCAACGCCACCTTGCATAACATGCATGAACTGCACCGTAAGGATGTGCGCATTGGCGATACCGTTATCGTGCGTCGGGCGGGTGATGTAATTCCGGAAGTGGTTGCGGTGCTGCTGGATCGACGGGTGAAAGGTGCGAGGGTCGTCAAGGTTCCGAAAAAGTGCCCGATTTGCAGTTCCGCGGTGCTGTCAATCGAAGGAGAAGCTGTGGCGCGGTGCACCGGCGGGCTGTTCTGTCCTGCCCAGCGCGCAGAGGCACTCAGGCATTTCGCGTCTCGACGAGCGATGGATATTGACGGCCTTGGCAGCAAACTCATTGAGCAGTTGGTGGCTGTCGATCGGGTGAGGACGCCGGCTGATCTTTACCACCTGACGGTCGACGAGCTGATGACCCTGGAGCGCATGGGGCAGAAATCAGCCGAAAAGTTGCTGGCATCGATCGAGAGAAGCAAGCAAACGACGCTGTCTCGCTTCCTGTATGCGCTGGGTATTCGCGAGGTAGGGGAGGCGACCGCGAGCGCCCTGGCCGGCCATTTTGGAAATCTCAGCGAATTGATGTCTGCGAGCGAAGAGTCCTTGCAGGCTGTCAGTGACGTGGGCCCTGTGGTCGCATCCCGTGTATACGCATTTTTCAGCGAGAAACACAACAGGGACGTGATTCAAAGTCTGATCAAGGCCGGCGTAATCTGGGCCGAGCGCGCATCGAAGGCTGCTGTCGCTGATGGTCCGCTCACCGGCAAGGTTTTCGTATTGACCGGGACACTTCCTGGCATGACCCGAGACGAGGCCAAGGACCGGATCCAGGCCGCCGGCGGCAAAGTGAGCGGCAGTGTGTCCGCAAAGACCGATTTCGTGGTTTTTGGTGACAAAGCTGGTTCAAAGCTAACAAAAGCGCAAAAGCTGGGCGTCAGGACAATTGACCAACAAGAACTGGAAAAACTGCTTGCTGATCAATAATTAATCAGGTCTTGGGAATTTCGGATCAATTTTTTTCAATAAAATCAAACTCTAAAACTCGCAGTTTCGTCCATAAATAACAACGGTTTTCAGTACTAATCTCAGATAAGACTTGGGTCATTTTTCCCAAGTACCTTATTTGTTTGACCGATTTTTTTCGCGCTCCTATATTGCGCGTCCATGAAAGACACTATCCAGACGCAGATTCTCAATGCACTTTTGACCGCACTTCGACCGCTTGCAAAAGCCTTGCTTCGGGCAGGAGTTGGTTATCGCGAGTTCGAGGAAATTTCCAAAGCAGCGTTCGTGGACATCGCAACCAAAGACTATGGGTTGAGGGGCAGACCGACCAATATTTCGCGTGTGGCAGTAATGACCGGTCTCACCCGGAAGGAAGTTCGAAGGCTGCGAGACAAGACGGCCAAGGGCGAGAGCACGATGGTGGTGAGATCGACGCCCATGGCGGTCATCCTGCACCGTTGGTATACGGATGAGGGGTTTCTGGATCAGTCCGGCCAACCCAAGGTCCTGGCTTTCGACGGGCCGGGCACCACATTCTCAACACTGGTCAAGAACTTCGGCGGGGATATTCCACCAGGGGCGATGCGGACTGAACTGAAGCGAATCAAGGCCGTAGAAGAACTCGATGATGGAAGTCTGCGAGTTCTAAAAAGGAACGTGTCGGGACTTGATGTGCACGAAAAGCTGATTGCCGGGCTTGCGATTTCTCTTTATCCAGTCGCGCTAGCAATTGCGCACAATACAAATACCAAGTCAGACGATGAGTCATGGATATTGCGAACAACAGCTACTGATCGTATCCGCGAAAATGATACTACGAGGCTCAAAAGAATTACTGCGGATCGTCTGGCGGAATTTGCTGAATCGATAGACGATCTCTTCGTCGCCTATGAGACACTTCACGAAGGTGAAGGCACTGAGCCGGCCAAGAAGGCCGTAGGCATTGGCGTTTACTACTTCGAAGAAGACAAATCAGAATCCAATATCTTCCGGTAGGTCGATATCCGCAAGGGCTCCGGTCATGTACAGCCGGCAGTCTGGCCGCGTCCCCGA
>JAKEGN010000233.1 GCA_022615525.1 Woeseiaceae bacterium | reverse complement strand
GATCCAGCGGTCGATCAGCTTCATCAGGTTGTTGCGCCCTGCGGCCGGCATGAACTCCGATGGAAGTATGGCGCTGCCCTGTTCGTCGATCATGCGGACCAGCATGTCGTACATCTTGACCGTGTCGCTGCGCAGCCCGGCTATCGGCAGGTTGGCGAGCCGGAACCTGCTGTCTTTCAGGGCTTCCTTGATGCGCTTGACCCAGATCGCATCGTGTTTTCGCAGGCGTGTGTCAGCATCCGCCGATTCGCTCAGGCGCACCGTGTTGCCGCCGGCGCCCTTGCCGAGCGTATGCGCTTCGGCGGCGGCAGCGACCAGTTCGTCGAGGCTCGAATAGATACCGCTGACGGCGCAGACTCCGACGGTGCAGGTCAGCTGCACGGTCTGGTCGCCGATCCTGAATTTGTGCGCATTCATGTGATCCACGAGCTGCTGGCCCCAGACCTCGGCATCGCGCTCGTTGCCGCGTTCCAGCAGCGCCATGATGACCGTGCCCTCGAAACGGCCGGCCACGTCTCGCGGGTGCAGGCGCTTTCGCAGTTCCTCGGCGAACTGCGACAGAACCTCTTCGGTTGCGAGTATCCCGACCTTCGAGCGCACTTCCGAGAAGTCATCCGGTTTGACGTATGCCAGTGCATGCATGCCGGATTTCGGCTTGCTGGCCAGCCGCCTCGTAATACGCTCGAGGAACGTCGCCCGATTGAAGAACAACGTCGTGGGGTCACGCTTCAGCGCTTCGTGCACCAGTTTGGTCGGTTCCTCCGGCGGCTTTTCCGGCGGTGCAATGCGCACCTGGATTTGCGGGCCGTCGCCGAAGTCGACCAGCTGGAAGTCGAGTTCCAGGTCGGCCCGGCCTTGCTCGACGATGCGCGATTTGGCGTGAAGTATTTCGCCCGGTTGCCATTTGCCCTTTGTGGTCGCAATGATCGCGCCCTTGATGGCAGCCTGGCTCTGCGGTTCGAAGTTGTCCATCAACGGCAGGCCGCGAACCTCGTCCGCTTCCTTGACCTGGAACAACCTGAGCCAGGCGCGATTGACCTCGACGATGATGCCTTCCTGCACGTAGGCAATCGCGCTGTTCGAACCCTGCATGTAGTGGTAGAGCTGCTTGCGGTAGCCAGTCGCGCTTTGCAGCGTGGAATTCAACGCCTGCTCGACGCGGAAGGCTCGCAGTTCGCGCTCGACCACGGATTGCAGCCGTGACCGCGTTTTCATCGACACCAGGTCCGCGGCACCCTGCTGCATGGCCTGATCGATCGTCGCTTCGTCCACCGAGCGGCTGGTCGCGATGACCGGTACTTCCGGGAGGTAGGCATCCTTTTGACGGATGACCTGGCGGATGGTGTCAGGGTAGCTGTCGCAATTGAGGATGATCAGCTCGACGCGATCCTTGCGAAGCATGGAATCGAAAGCATCCGATTGCCGGATCCAGTGACAATGCGCTGCATGCCCGGCATCGCGGAGCGCCTTGTTGACGATCTCCACATCGTCCTGGTTCGTCGTCAATACAGCGATCGATATTCCCTGTCGGTCGTTCAATTACATGTCCTTGGAAACCGACGTGCACTGGTCACGTCACGAGTTGCACTAGAGATCGGAAGCATCGACCCGTGAAAGATTGCAGACTAGACCCGGCATCGACTTCAAACCGTGACGGGTATCAAATAATCCGTGCTTATGGTGAATCTGGCACAGGGCCAGGAGCCGCGGCCGTGCGCAGAGTCAGGCGTTAAGGCTCCCAGGGGGCCTTATGCACAGGCGGTGCCCGATGTATGATAGCCGCCTTCAGTTGCGGCTTGTTTCGTAACTGATTGATTTTTAAATATTTAATCAACATCACTGCAGACTGCCTGCGGCGCAGGATCACGGACATCTTCCATGGCAAATATCAATACGAGCGAGTTCCGTTCGGGGCTACGCATCATTCTCGACAACGATCCCTGTGTCATCGTCGAGAACGAGTTCGTCAAACCGGGCAAGGGCCAGGCCTTCAGCAGGGTCAGGATCAGGAACCTGAAAACCGGCCGCACCGTCGACAAGACCTTTCGCTCGGGCGAGAGCGTGGAAGCGGCTGACGTCAAGGACGCGGACATGCAGTACCTCTACTCGGACGGCGAGTTCTGGCATTTCATGGTGCCCGACACCTTCGAGCAATACGCCGCCGATGCAAAGGCCGTCGCCGATGCGAAGCCCTGGCTCAAGGAGCAGGACATGTGCCAGGTCACGTTGTGGAACAACAGCCCGCTCATCGTGTCGCCGCCCAATTTCGTCGAGCTGGAGATCGTGCGTACCGACCCCGGCATACGCGGCGACACGGCCAGTGGTGGCGTCAAGCCCGCCGAGTTGTCCACCGGCGCGGTAGTGCGCGTGCCGCTGTTCGTCGAGGAGGGAGAGATCATCCGGGTCGACACCCGTTCCGGCGAGTACGTCAGCCGGGTCAAATAAAACTGCCTCCGTTGGCCTCGAGCCGCCGCACGAAGGACGCACAAACCGCCTCGATGCCGCGCTGGTCCTCTGCGTCGAACCGGTCGTAGTACGGACTGTCGATGTCGAGTACGCCGACCAGGCGCTCAGCGACGACCAGCGGAACGACGAGTTCCGAATTGGATGCCGGATCGCAGGCGATGTGCCCGTCGAAGGCATGCACGTCCGCGACACGTTGCGTGGTACGGGTCTCGGCCGCGACTCCGCAGACGCCGCGGCCCAACGGAATGCGCACGCATGCCGCCTTGCCCTGGAATGGCCCGAGCACGAGTTCATCGCCGCGCAGCACGTAGATGCCGATCCAGTTGATACGGTCCAGGTTCTCGTGCAGCAGCGCGATGAAGTTCGCCGTGTTGGCGAGCGCATCGGGTTCACTGCCAAGGAGTGCCTCGGTCTGTTCCTTGAGCAGGCGGTAATCGACGTTCCTCGCATTGCTCATGTGCTTTGACTCCTCTCGAATGCAAAGGTCTGGATCCGGGCGATGTCCTCGCATTGCTCGTTGATCATCAGCAGGCGATCGAACCCCACCGCGACTCCCGCGCAGGGCGGCATGCCGCTGCGCAGTGCCCCGATCAGGGCCTCATCGAGCGGCACCAGCGGCCGCGCTTTTCGCCTGCGGCGTTCCTGGTCCGTCTGCCAGCGCCGCCACTGGATGTCCGGGTCGAGCAGTTCGACATAGCCGTTGGCCAGTTCGATGTCGCCGAGGAACAGCTCGAAGCGGTCCGCCACTGAGGAATCGTCCGGGTTGATCCTCGCCAGCGCCGCCTGTTGCGCGGGATAATGATAAATGACGGTGAGTCGATCCTTGTCGAGTGCCGGCCCGATCCGGCTGCTCATGACGAGATCCAGCCAGTCGTCCCTGTCGTCACCCATCGCGGATCTCAGGCGACTGTCGGCGCGCGCCGCCTCCGCGAGAGCCGAACAATCCGCGTGCCAGGGATCGATTCCTGCGTGGCGGATAAATGCCTCGCGGTAGCTCATGGATACGGCTACTCGCGGCAGCCACTGCGACTCGAGCAGTTGCGTAACGAAGTCGCAGCTTTCGCGGATCATGTCATCCAGTCCATAGCCCTTCCGGTACCACTCTGCCATGGTGAACTCCGGCTGGTGGCGCTTGCCGGCCTCGCCGTCGCGAAACACCTTGCAGATCGAATAGATGTCGGGGTAACCGGCGCATAACAACCTTTTCATGCGGTACTCCGGCGAGGTATGCAGGTAGCGATGCCGTCCGCCGTCCGCTTGCAACAGCGCGTGAATGCTGTCGATGTTCGGGTCCGACACCGCACTAATGCCAAGTATCGGCGTCTCGACTTCGAGTACGTTGCGCGCCGCGAAGAATTTGCGCGCGGCCTCGAGCATTTGCGCGCGGCGTCGCGCCGTCGCCGGAGTGCAGGACGGCCGCCAGTCGGCAGCATCGGCCTCCGTAGCGCTCACGACCGGGAACCGGACAGGTTCGCGATGCGTTCGCCCATCTTCAGGCGATTGCCCGGCACCATGTTGTCGAGCCAGCTGTAACGATCGCCGGGCAACAGCAGGATGACGGTCGATCCCATGTTGAACCAGCCCAGCAGGTCACCGCGCGCAAGCTGCCGAGTATGGCCGCTCTTTTGCAGGTCGCGTTCCTCGACGACGCCGCGCTTGCGCGGGCGGATTTCGCCGGTCCACGGCGTGGAGATGCTGCCGACGTGCAGGGCGCCGACGAACACGAGGACCATTGGCCCGGTTGCGCTGCGAAAATGGCAGATCAGTCGTTCGTTGCCGGTGAACAGGTCGGGCAGTCGGCTGACGGTGGTGTCGTTGACGCTGTACAGCTGTCCCGGCACGTATCGTGCGCTGACGAGCTCGCAGGCCGCCGGGCAATGCACGCGATGGTAGTTGTACGGAGCGAGATACAGCGTTGCGTATGACCCGTCGTAAAAATTACGGGTGTCCGCAAGGTCCGTGGCCAGCAGGTCGGTCAGGGTGTAATCGATGCCCTTGGCCTGAAGCAGGGTCTCGCCGTTCAGTCGGCCCGCCGCGCTGACCGTCCCGTCGACCGGAGAAACCAGCACGTTCGGCTGCGTATCGATGGGCCTCGCACCCGCGGCGAGTTCCCTGGTGAAAAATGCGTTGAACGTGGCGAATCCATCCGGAACAGGCAACGCGGCCTCGTTGACGTCGACGTTGTAAGCGGCAGCGAAGCGAGTGATCAGCCAGTTCTTGACCGGCCTGAGGGTGATCCGCGACAGGCGGTAAACGATGCGGGTCATGCGGTGTTTCGGCAGCGCGCGCTGCAACAGCACGAACAGAGTGCCGGCCAGGCTGTCGATGACTGTGCGTTCAGTTGTCATTGTCGTCGAGTCGTGTCTGCACCTCGGCCTCGAGGGCCAGCAGGCCGGCGTCGTCATAATGAAGTTGCAGTGGCACGCTGGCACCGGGCAACACGGCCTTCAGCGGATCGATCAGCATGATGTGCTTTCCGCCCGGCTCGAATTGCATTTGCGACCCGGCTTCCACAACGATCGATGCGAGCGGCCGCATGCTGGCCACGCCATTCGAAATCGTGGTCTCGTGCAGCTCGGCCCGGGCGAATGCCGGGCTCGATGCGCCGTGCAGTGTGATGGATCGAGAGGAGCGGTTTTCGAGGTCCAGGTAAGCCACGCTCGCTGTACGGCCGGGCAAGGGCGCAAACACCCTTGCATGACTTGCGACCAGGGCAGGACTGTCACCCTCTCCACAGGCTTGCAGCGCCAGTGCGCAGGCGAGCAGGACAAGGGCAGCCCGGGTCATCCGGCGTCCTCGAGCGTTTGCAGATCGGAAACCAGTGCTTCGGTGTCCAGCGGGGCAGTGAACAGCGCCTGCAGTTCTGCCTCGCGGTTGATCAAGAGGACCGCTGTCGAATGGCTGACGTTGTAGTCCGGTCCGGCGGTGTCCTCCCTTGCATAGTAGATGCCGAGGGTGGATGCCAGCTTTTGCAGTTCCGCGGCATCGCCGCTCACGCCGGACACGCCCTCGCCGAAATGCGCTGTATAGGCTTTCAGTATGGCCGCCGTATCTCGCTCCGGGTCGACACTTATTAATATGATCTCCGGCAGGCGCCCGGCATTGCCGCGCCGGCCGGCCAGTTCGCGCCGGGCAAAGGCCAGTTGCTGCAAGGTGGCCGGGCAGATGTCCGGGCAATGGGTGAAACCGAAGAACAGCAGCGACGTGTGCCCCAGGAGGGATTCGCGGGTGAATGCCGCGCCGTCCTGATCGACCATGTGAAATTCCGGCAGGGCGGCGGGTTCCGGGAATACGGTCGCCAGCCGGAGCGCATCCGTTGCCTCACCGATCTGCCGAATCGCAAATACCGCGGCTCCGCTTGTGACCAGCAAGGCAATGGCCAGGAGCAAGATGTGCTTTTGCATACTCATGACCCGGCATTCTAACCCCAGCGACGCAGCGCAAAGAAAATGGTGCCGGATCACTGCTGTCCATAATTGAGCTCAGGACAGTCACCGCGAAAAAGGTGCCGGGTTTATTTAGCAACTATAGATGAGCAACGGACAGTCACCGGGCGGGTCGTTTGTGGGATGGCTCCCTGCGGTCCGCT
>JAKEGN010000232.1 GCA_022615525.1 Woeseiaceae bacterium | reverse complement strand
GTATCCCAGGGCTTGCCCGATTTTTTGGCCTGCGCCTGCAGGTCACGCCGGGTGAGGTCTATGCCGACGGCGTACCCAAAGATGTGTTCCACTGCGTCGGCGGCGGAAATAGCGCATCCACCCTTGCCGATTGCCACGACCAGTTCGATCTCGTGATGCAGTTCGGCAGTGCGCGGTGGAAACGAAATGGTTGCGCCGGTCTGCACGATCGCATCCGCCGGTTTGGAAAAATAGAATGGCGGAGCCCGGTCCGGGTCACTGCCCATTTCCCGCGCATGCGCCGCATAGTTCTGCCCGACGCAGTAGATCCTGTGCACCGGAAACAACTCCGCGCTGCCGGCAACCGGCACAGTCGGCGTCACTGCGTCAAACAGCAAGCTGCTCATTGCGGAAATTCACCCCTCAACCGCGCGCCGGGAGCAGGCGCCATCCCTGCAACCGGCGATCAGCCCGGTTTTGTATACTAACCGCGAAAGTCACGGGAGTCACAAATGGCCGCAACAGAATCGCGCATGCTGAAACTTGGCACGAAGGCGCCGGATTTCACGCTGCAGGATGCAAACGGAAAGTGGCATTCGCTCTCGGACGCCACGGGCTCGGACGCCGTGCTCGTAATGTTCATTTGCAATCACTGCCCGTTCGTCAAGCACGTGCGCCGTGAATTGTCGAAGATCGGCAAAGAGTATGCGTCGCGAAACGTCGCGGTATTTGCAATCAACAGCAACGACCCGGTGACGCATCCCGGCGACGATGCGGCCGGCATGAAGAAGGAAATTGCCGAATGGGGCTACACCTTTCCCTACCTCATTGACAGTGACCAGTCGGTGGCGCAAGCCTTTGATGCAGCCTGCACGCCGGATTTCTATGTATTCGACCGCGAGCTGCGGCTCGCCTATCGCGGACAACTCGACGGCAGCCGGCCGTCGAACACGATACCCGTAAACGGCTCGGACCTGCGCGCTGCGCTCGATGCGATCATTGCGGGAAAGCGCGTAAGCGAGCGCCAGCAACCCAGCATAGGCTGCAATATCAAATGGAAGCCAGGCAACGAGCCTGACTGGTTCAAATAAGCGAGCCCGGAACCGGCAGGGGCTTCAAGACGCCCCCGCCACGTCTGCAAACTTACTGCAGCCGATCCTTGCCGCGCTTGATCTTGTTATGCTGCGGCCGACCCTCGGACCCGTCCGCTGCGCGCCTCTCCCGAAACCTGTCCCTGGTTTCCCTGTTTTCCGCAATCTTGCTCACGCGATTGCCAAGTATGGCTAAAACAGATTCGTCCATATCGTCGATGTTCTCGACGTAGTGCCTTTTGCTCACCTCATCAACCTCAGTAGGGCCGACAAACAGACCGACTGACTCCGACACTGCCGGGTTGAAACCGGCTGGGTCTGTCTGACAGCTTAGTGAGAAAGCCCGACGGCAAAATCGCCCTGGGCCGTTTCGAACTCGTCATAGTCCTCGAAATCTGCAAGTTCCATCTTGAGATGCCGGTTCTCTCGTGACATTTCAATCAAACGCCAGACCGGCACGCGGTCGGCGGCGGACTCGGCTTCCGCGCTTGCGGCGGTATCGCCGGCGGCTTCCTCATCGTCTGAAAAATCGGCTACTTCGAAATCGTCTTCGGCATCCATGGTCAGATCGTACTCCGGGCTCTCTGGGCCCCTGTAAACGTATTGCGTTGGAATCCCGGGCTGGCCGCGCGAATTCGACAGTCAGCCCGCATTTTTCGCAAGATAAGCCAAAACAAAATGAAGTCAAGGACTTTATTGGAAAGGCGTTTTGCAGGATAAGCGATTGGTTTTTATACGATTTTTATAGCGCAACCGGTTTCCATAACGCAACCCGGCAGCTTATGGTGGGCTGGCCCTGCGAAGCCTTCAGGCGGCGGCACTGTCGGCGCGTTTTTGCAGCGCGTGCTCCGCATCGCGCTCCGAGCCGATGAGGACAGCAATCCAACGAGTCCGGTCGTCGCTTTCCAGCCCCAGCTTCAGGGTCATGGTTAACGGCACCGCCAGCAGCATGCCCACCGGCCCGAATACCCAGCCCCAGAAGACCAGTCCGATGAAAACTACCAGGGGCGAAATGCCGACCCCGTAGCCCATGATGCGGGGCTCCAGGATGTTGCCGAAGGCTACATTGATTGCGAGATAGCCGATTAACGTCGACAGCGCTTCCGCCGGGCCGAACTGCATGATTGCCATCAGTACTGGCGGAATGGCCGCGATAATCGACCCGATAGTGGGAATGTAGTTCAGCACAAAAGCCAGCATTCCCCACAAAAGTGGAAAATCGAGCCCGATCCACCAGGTGAGGAGGCCCGCCAGCAAGCCGGTCACCATGCTGACTGCCGTCTTGATGCCCAGGTAGCGGCCGAGGTCATTGAGGAACTTCCGCGCGCCATCCAGAGACCCGCCGCGGCGGCCGAAGGCCGCGTTCATTTTCGTGCCGATGCTGGATGCTTCCAGCAGGATGAACACCATCGTGAACAGGATGAGGAAAGTATTGGTGAGCACATCACGCAGCGCATTCAGCAGCCCGGCCGCGAGGCCCATGGCCCAGCCCGGATCCAGGAGGTCGGCCAGGCCGGTTACCGACTCGCCGTCGTCCACATACGCGGCTGCCATTTGCACAGCCTGCTGGACCAGGGTATCCAGCCGGGCCTGGTAGCCCGGCAAGGCCGCCGTGAAATCGGCTATCGAGGAACCTACGATCATGCCGACGCCGGTGAGGCCCAGCATGAGAATCAGTACGATGAGCAAGGCCGCGATGACCGACGGCACCCGATGCCGTTGCAGCCAGAGCATCGGGCGCACAGTCATCAGTGCGATGAATATCGCCAGCAGAAACGGCACGATCAGGACCTTGGCCGCCTGCATGCCGTACACGATGACGATCACGGCAGCGACGCTGATCAGGGCATTGGTATTGTTGGTGGTGGATTCGCTCATCGGGATCTGCCGATTTTCTCACAGCTTGCTGCCGCAAGGTCAGTGCGCCTCGCCTGGGCCGCCATCATCGGGTGGCGGGTACCGCGTCGTCCTTGATACGCGTGATCGTGAATCCCGTGAACCCGTAGATGATCGATACCAGCGGATTGATCAGGTTGAAGAAGGCATACGGCAGGTAGGCCAGCGTCGGCACGCCGAGCGCCGCCGCCATGTAGGCACCGCAGGTATTCCACGGCACCAGTGGGGAGGTCAGCGTTCCGGCATCCTCGATGACCCGCGACAGGTTCTTCGGCTCGAGGCCCCGGCGCGCAAATTCGGCGCGGTACATCTTTCCGGGCAGCACGATGGCGATGTACTGATCGGCAGCGACTATGTTGATGCCGATGCAACTCAAGACCACGGTCATGACCAACGTACCGGTCGATTTGGCCGATTTGAGGGCCGACTCGATCAGGCGGCTCAACATGCCGCCGTGTTCGAGCACTGCGCCGAACGCTAGCGCGGTCAGGATGAGCCAGATCGTATTCAGCATGCTGCTCATGCCGCCGCGCGACAGCAGTTCATCAACCTCGGCGACACCGGAGGACGCAACGTAGCCGTCGTACAACGCCATCCACACGCCCTTGGTCAGCGCTATCGCTTGCGGCAGCGACGGCGAATCGGCATAGGCAAGCACGACCCGGGGTTGCAGGATGATCGCCAGGACACCGCCGAGCAATGCGCCGAACAGTATCGTCGGCAGCGGCGGCATCTTCTTGTATGCCATGAAGAAGACGACCGCCAGCGGTATCAGCGCGAACGGTGTGATGTTGAATACCGACTGCAGCGTGCCCGTGAGATCGGCCAGCGCCCCGTCGTCCGATTTCGGCTCCGCACCGAATCCGACAATGACAAACAGTGTCAGTGCAATGACAATCGAAGGCGTCGTCGTCCACACCATGTGCCTGATATGCGTGAACAGGTCCGTGCCGGCAACGGCAGGTGCGAGATTCGTCGTATCGGACAGCGGGGACATCTTGTCGCCGAAATACGCACCCGACACGATCGCGCCGGCCGCTATCGGTGCCGACAGGCCGAGGCCGAGCGCCACGCCGATCAGCGCGACCCCGAGGGTGCCCGCAACCGTCCAGGAACTCCCGATTGCCAGTGAAGCGATGCAGCAAATCAGGCAAGCGGCGGCATAAAAGAGCTGGGGATTCATCAGCTCGAGGCCGTAATAGATCAGCGAGGGTACAGTGCCGGCCATGAGCCATGTGCCGATCAGGGCACCGACCGACATCAGGATCAGGATCGCACCCATTGCAGTGCTGATGCCGGAAATGATTGCATCGAGAATGCTTGCCCAGCTATGCCCGTTCTTTGCGGCGACGATTGCCGCGATGGCCGCACCGAGAGTGAGCACGATCTGGTTGGGCCCTGATGAGGAATCTGAACCAAAGAGTTTTACCGACAACGCGAGCATCAGGATCAGCGAGATCACCGGGATCAGGGCATCCGGCAGGTTGGCTGGTTTGGCTTCTTGCATCGACGGATTCACTCAAAGTTTGCCGCGGGTCCGGCAATGGTACTCATTCGCCGGCACGTCTGCACGAACAACCCGGTGTGGCAGGTTAGCGCAGGTTCACATATTGCGAGACCCTGCTGCTGGATAAGCATTGATTCATCATTGATAATGCTGCCTCTGCAACAGTCGCAAAGGGCAATCCGATGAATCACACCATAGCTTCCAGAATCCTTTTTCCATTGATTTCTGCAAGCCTGATCTCGCTGGGCCTGCTGCAGTCGGCATCCGGCGCGGTCGTCAGCACTGAAAGCGCCATGCAGATGTCCCAGCGGACGGCGCAAATCGAGCGCGTCAGCGCGCTGCTTGCCGAACAGCAGGTGCGCGACCAGCTCATTCGATACGGCGTCGATCCGCAGGATGCAACACTGCGAGTTGCTGCACTTTCCGACAGCGAGCTTCAGGCACTCGACCAGAAGATCAGCGAACTGCCTGCCGGTGCCAACGGCGCACTGGAGGTGATCGGGATCGTCATGCTCGTATTGCTGATTCTCGAACTCGTGGGCGTGACGGACATCTTCAAGAGTTTCTGACGCCGGTGCACTGGCTGGTTCCGCTGGCCGCGACCGGCCTGATGGCCGGTTGCGCTGCGGATCCGTTTCGTTCCGTCAGCGGCATTCCCTCCAACTCCGCAATCGAGATTGCGAACACTGCGTTCTTTCCGCAGGAAGCTTATCAGTGCGGTCCGGCAGCGCTGGCTACCGTACTACAGACCAGCGGTGTCGCAGTCGTACCCGATGAGCTGGTGCCCCTGGTGTACATACCGGAGCGCGGCGGCAGCCTGCAGGCGGAAATCATTGCCGCGGCGCGAACGTTCGGGCGCATTCCCTATGTACTCGAGCCCGCCTTCGCCGCGTTGCTGCGGGAACTCGATGGCGGCCGCCCCGTACTGGTGTTGCAGAACCTGGGTGTCTCTTTCGCCCCGGCCTGGCACTACGCCGTGGTAATCGGTTACTCATCGATCGATGGCGAAATCATCCTTCGTTCCGGTACGACCCGGCGTCTGGTACAGCCGGCGCGCACTTTCGCCAGCACCTGGCGGCGCAGTGATAACTGGGGCGTCGTATTGCTGCCTGCCGATGACGTTCCGGCAGGAATCGACCGGCAACGCTACCTTGCGGCGGTTGCGGCCGCTGAATCCGCGCAGCAGTATGAGCTGGCATTCGAGGCGTATACCGCCGCAACGACACGCTGGCCCGATGAACCACTGGCCCCGTTAGGTATCGGCAATATTCACTACGCGCGCGGCGAGCTGGTGGCGGCGGAACTCTGGTATCGCCGTGTTCTGGAAATCGAAGCACGGCATCCGGTGGCAATGAACAACCTGGCATCGGTGTTGATGGCCAGGGGTGCTTGCGACGAAGCCTCGGCAATCATCGACGATGCATTGGCGCTGCAACCGGCCGGATCGCCCTATCTCGACATGCTGAAAGCAACCGGGGCCGAAACCTGCCACCGCGGGCTGTGAGCAGGCTTCAATCGCCGAATGACCCGGTGGCCCCCGGGAAAACGACGGGCGACTCATAGCCGTCCTTCGAGACGCTGGCCACACCGAAGAAATAGTTGTCGATCACGACGTTCTCCAGCGTGTGCGTCGCGACCAGACCGACATAGCGGCTGCGCGTCCATTGCGCATCGGTGGTCAGGCGCCAGTAAATCCTGTAGCCCGCCAGGTTTTCTGCCGCTCGCCCGCCCGGCAACTTCCAGCTCAAGGTCGTGTCTGGTTGTACGGCGCCGGAGATGCTGACGCCGGTGGGTATCGGCGGCGCTGCCGCAAGGCCCGCAAGCGTTACCACGTTCAGGGAGGTCAGCTTTCGCGCATAGTCGAAATCGACACCATCGATCACGTCGCCGTATTCGATACCATTTTCGTTGCGCAGGTCCTGGTGCTGCCTGTTGTAGTGCTCGTGCGTTTCCATGATCCGCACGCCGGGAATACCGACCTCGTTGAACGGCCGGTGATGTCCGCCACGGGAAAAACGGTCCAGCCTGTAAACCATCATGACATCGAGGTTCGGGATGAACTCCTCGGCCATGCGATCGATATAGCGTGCGAGATTTCTCGAAGCCGAATCCACCTCGCCGCCGCTGAATCGCCGGATGCGCGCTTCCTCCGCAGTTTCCGTGTAGCGGGTTCCTTCCGAGAATACTCGCGCACTGCTGTTGTCGATGACGCCATCGATACCTGCAATGTTGCCTATCATGTCGTTGTTCAACACCGCCTTGATGCGCCAACCGTGCTTCAGCGCGTAGTCGGCCACGATCCTGCCACCGAACAGTCCCTGCTCTTCGCCGGACAACGCCGCGTACGCGATGCTCCCGGCGAACCTGTGACGCGAGAGCACACGCGCCGCCTCCAGTGTGCCTGCTACTCCACTCGCGTTGTCGTTCGCCCCCGGCGAATCCGACTTGCCATCCAGAGGATCACTGACGCGTGAATCGATGTCGCCGGACATCATTACGATGCGATCGGGGTCGAGCGTGCCGCGCTGGATCGCCACCACGCTGACGACGTCCGTGGCCTCGGGTATGCGCGGCTCACCCGAGATCACTTCGCGTACGACAATGACCTCGAGGCAACCGCCGCAATCCGCCGAAATTCGCCTGAACTCCGCTTCTATCCAGCGCCTGGCGGCGCCGATGCCCCGCGTATCCGATGTAGTTTCCGAGAGAGTGTGCCGGGTACCGAAACCGACCAGCGTCCTGATGTCCTGCTCGATCCGCTCCGCAGAGACGCCCGCCGCCAGCGCATGGCGGATATCCTCCGCGGCACTTGTCTGCATTGGGGCCATCGTCAGGCCCAGCACTGCGACCACTGCCAATGTTTGCCTCATCATAAGTCCGCTGTCAGTTGATGGTTTGGGAGGGCCTAATCTTACCGGTTGTTGCAGCGATTTCCCGAAGTCTACCGTTTGCAATCTGGCTATCGCGACGCATGCACCTTGACGATTGCGCGCATCCTGTCAGTGAGCGGCTGATCTTCAGCACGTTTCCAGAAAGCCCTGGCGAGCTCGCGCGCTTCGTCCCAAACCGCCAGTGTATTTACAGCAGGCCGGGGTTCGGCAACGGCAGAATTTGGCAGTATGCCGCTTGCCGGAGGGGCATACGCCATCGGCAGCTGGTCGAATGCCGGAGCAAGCGAGTACGCACCATCCATCGGAAAGAGCATCAGATTGAAGTGGTGGCGGTCCGTGTTCGCAATCAACGTGCCAAATGCATCCAGCAGGGCGATATTTCGAAAATCTTCATCCGTTATCTCCCCACGTTTGCGCAGCTTCTCTGCTGCGTCGGCCCACGAGTCGTTCATGTCAATCGACGCTGCGGCAAGTGTCACGGCAGCGCGACGGCCAGATACCCCGACCCGATCGAACCGCGTCACGACAAGGCATCGCAAATTGCCTATGTCGACCAGGTGCGTTTCTGCCGTTGTAATTCTCGCTTCCCGAAGTGTTTCAAGTGCTATGTGCTCTAGCATCAGCAAATCCTGCCAACGCCGTGCGTTGTCGGATTCTTTGGTAGCGTATTTGACTATACGGTGCTGGCCTTCCACGAGCGCGGTAAATTTCGGCCGCTCGCCGCCCGCTGACGATCCCCTGTGTTCGCCAGCGGACGCAGCAGCACTTAGCGCCGGAAAATCTTCTTTTGTGCTTCGCGGGTGTCGCAGTTCCTGGAAACGATTGAAGGACTCGCGGCCGATAACCAGGTTGCCCGGCATATCCTCACCGCGGCGACTGAGCGCAATGAGTGCGTGATTGTCGGACCACTGGGTCACATCGCCAGGCAGTCCCAATTCGGCATTGCGATGAGCGAACGAACGGCCGAGGAAACCTCGGGGTGCAGCATCGTGCATTTCCCGCGGTAGCCCGGCAAGAATCGTTTCATCCGGGAGCCACACGGACTCGCTTGCGACAAGGGTAATGAGCGTCCCGGCTGCCTGTATCGCTCCGTGTTCATCCACACGGAACACGGGAAACTCATCCGTCTGCAGTCCGGCGAGAATTTGCCGAGCGGCATAGCGCGTGCGGCGGGCGCGGCCAAGCCTGAGTATTTTCCCGGCCTCCCTCTCATAGGCATTCTTCAGGGTGACTCGGCTGATGCCGAAAGTCTCGACTATCTCGCCGGCCCGGCGAGAGCCATCACGAAGTATGTGCTTTAGCTCGAACATAGCACTTAACGATATTATTATGTATTAAGTAACTGTATTTTATAATTTTACTTATTTTTACTCAACTATTATATTAACGATATTATTAACTTTTTTATTGACTCCCGGAGTTACATGCTTTTAGGCGCAAGCCTCTGCAACCTGCCGCCTTTGCCGTCCTCGAGCAGCCAGATCGAACCGTCCGGGCCCTGCTCGATCTCGCGAATTCGCTTGCCCATCGAGTAACGTTCCGCCTCGCGCGCCGAATTGCCGTCGAACTCGATACGTACCAGCGACTGCGATACCAGTCCGCCGATCAAACCGTTGCCCTTCCAGCCGCGGAACAGATCGCCGGAGTAAATGATGAACCCTGCCGGCGCGATGGACGGAACCCAGTAAGCTTTCGGTGCAGCAAACTCCGGGCGGGTATCGTGGTCGGGGATCACCCTGCCGTCGTAGTGGTCTCCGTTCGAAACGATCGGATAGCCGTAGTTTTCTCCGCGCACGACCAGGTTCAGTTCGTCGCCGTGCTGCGGACCCATCTCGTGATTCCACAAGCGGCCACCCCCGTCGAATGCCAGTCCGAGCGGATTGCGATGGCCGAGTGTCCAGATCTGCGCGGCGACACCTCCCTGGGCTGCAAACGGATTGTCAGCGGGCACCGTTCCGTCGTCGTTCAACCTAAGGATCTTGCCGAGATTCGCCTGCATGTCCTGTGCCGGGTCGAACTTCTGCCGTTCACCGGAAGAAATGAACAGGTACCCATCGGCCGAGAACGCGATGCGGTGACCGTAGTGCCCTCGCCCCGTGACCTTCGGCACCTGTCGCCAGATGACCTCGAAATCCTCGAGCCGTCCCGAGGCATCATCCAGCCGCAGGCTGGCGCGCGCCACGGCGGCTCCGGCAAGGCCACCGTCACCGGCTTCCGCGTAACTGATGTACACCAGCTGATTGCCGGCAAAGTCGGGATGCAGCACGACATCGCCAAGTCCGCCCTGCCCGCCGTAGACCAATTCCGGGAAAGCGTCATGCACGACGCTGCTGCTGCCGTCCTGCGACACCAGCAGCAAGCGGCCGGGTTTTTCCGTGACCAGCAACCGACCGTCCGGCAGGAACGTCATCGCCCAGGGCTCGTCGAAGCCGGCGACCGGCGTCGCGTCGAACGGCCATGACTCCGGATCTGCCGATGCACAGGCGGCCAGGGCAGTGCTGAACAGGACGAGCAGGATACGGCTCACGATTACCTCCCGAAATCAATCATTGGCGAATCTCGAATATGGACTCGACTTCGACGGCCGCGTTCAACGGCAGGGAATTGGTGCCGAGCGCAGCCCGGGCCGCAAGGCCTGAATTGCCGAACACCTCGCGCAGCAGCTCGGACACGCCGTTGATGACCGCCGGCTGTGCGGTGAAATCGGCGCTGCAATTGACGAAGCCGCGAATCTGCAGCGCCTGCACGACGCGATCGAGGTCACCGTCGCATGCGTTCCTGAGCTGCGCGAGTATCCTCAAACCCACCAGCCTGGCCGCGGCGTAGCCCTGTTCGACGGTCAGCTCGGCACCTACCTTGCCGACCGTCGGAATACCCGCATCCGCCGGCGGAATCTGCCCGGCAATGAATACCAGCTGGCCCGTTCTGCGAAACGGTACGTAAACGGCAGCCGGTCCCGGCGCCTCCGGCAGCACGATGCCGAGTTCACGCAGCCTCGCCTCGGCCGAGTGCGTGGCGGCCCGCGAGGGCCTCGCAAAATTGAATGCCGCGCTTATCGCGGCGGCGGTCGCGACGAAATGTCTTCGATTCATGGCAGGGCTCGCTGTAGGCGGATTCAGTGTAGTACGCGCTGTTGCAGGCGGCGCAGGGCAAGCATCACCATAGCCTGCGCAAGCAAGATCGGCAACGCAATCCAGGCCACCGGCAGGTGGCCCGCGAGCAGGAATCCGCCGCAAGCGATCGCGCCGTTGGTCAGCGCGTAAGGCAACTGGGTGCGGAAATGCTCGAGCGTGGTTGTGCCCGCGCCTGTCGCCGAGAGTATGGTCGTCTCGGACACCGGCGATGAGTGATCGCCGAACAAGCCGCCGGACAATACCGCGCCGACGACCACCGGCATCGGCGCAGCGGTAGCGATCGCCGCGGGCACCGACAGCGGAATCATGATGATGATCGTTCCCCACGACGATCCGGTGGCAAACGAGATGACCGCCGCCAGGACAAAAGTGACGGCCGGGAGCAGTGATCCCGGCAAGCCGCCGCGCGCAAGTTCGGCGACATAGGTTCCGGTACCGAGGCCTTCACTGACCGCACCGAGCGCCCAGGCAAGAACCAGCGTGGCGGCAATCGGCATCATCCCGCTGACACCGCTGATGTACTGGCTCATGCTCTGTGACAGATCCTGCACGCGCATCAGCAGCGTCAGCAGCACCAGCGTTACGGCGGCAAGGAAGTAGGCGGCCGAAAGCCCGGCGCGAAAGTCACTGCCCGCCACCTGGCTGAACGGGAAACCGTGAGTGGCGAGCGTGGCAAACAGCACCACGAAAAGAATGAGCAGCGGCAGCCAGACCAGCACCGGTTTCGCCTGGCTGCCCGTTTCGATCGGCACGGGTTCCGCGGCCGGCGCACGGACGATGTCGCTCTCCACGGCCCGCATCGGACCGTAGTCGAATTTCAACAGCGCCAGCAACGGTACTATCGCAATGGCGAGCCAGGCATAGAACTGAAAGGGAATCGCCTCGATGAACGCATCCCACTCGCTTTGGTTGATGTCGTTTGCAGTGAATGCGTCAGCGAGGACGCTCATGATGAAGACGCCCCAGCCGATGAAGGGAATCAGGATGCACACGGGCGAGGATGTCGAATCCAGTATGAACGCAAGTTTCTGGCGCGACACCCGCAGCCGGTCCATCAGGGACTGGAATACCGGTCCGACGATCAGCGGTGTGCCAAGGTCAGAGAAAAAAATCATGATGCCGCCGCACCACGCCGCGATCTGCGCACGAACGGGGCCCTTGACCCAGCGCATGGCACTGCGCGCAAACGCCATGCCGCCCCCCGAGGTCTCGATAAGCTTGACGAAACCGCCGATGAACGCGAGGAGCACCAGTATGCTGGCGTTGTAGCTATCGGCCACTTCGGGGACCAGCCAGCCGCTGACCAGCTCCGGAAAGAACTGCAACAGTGATGCATCGCTGAGCATCGCGGCACCGGTCAGTACACCGGCAAAGAGCCCCGCCAGGACATTGCGGGCCGCAAGTACGATCGCGAGTGCCACAGCGACCGGGGCCAGCGAGTACATTCCGGGTTCGACCATGCCCGGACTATACACCGGCCGAAGTTCGTCACGGCTGGCACTCGCCGGTTGACTTGATAAGATGCAGCGTCCAACAAACAGTGGCATCGGCGGCAGTCGCAACAAGGATATCCTTCGTGATTCAAAATAGAGTCCGGCATTTCATCGCAGCAGTCGTCACGACGCTGCTCGTCCTGGGATCGATACATGCCGGCGCAGCAGGCCGCGTTGCGGTACGCGGATACAATGGCGTGGTTGCTTCGTCGTCAACCATTGCATCCGAAGTGGGCATCGAAGTCCTGCGCGACGGCGGCAACGCCGTCGATGCCGCGATTGCCACCGCTTTTGCACTCGCAGTGACCTGGCCTACGGCCGGCAACATCGGTGGCGGCGGCTTTCTCGTCTATTACGGCGCCGACGGTTTCGCGACCACGTTCGACTTTCGCGAGAAAGCGCCCCTGGCCGCAACCGCCGACATGTACCAGGACGCCGACGGCAACGTGAAGGACAACTCGAATCACGAGGGTATTCTTGCCGTGGGCGTGCCCGGGACCGTGGCCGGCCTGCAGCTGGCGCACCAGCGTCTCGGATCGCGAAAATGGAAGGACCTCGTCGAACCGGCGATTCGCCTCGCGAGCGACGGCATCCCGATCAGCTGGAAACTGCACGACGATTTCAAACGTAGCAAAGCCCGCTTCGATCGCTACCCAAGCTCTGCAAAGGTGTTCTCGAAACGCGACGGGTCGCTCTATGAACCGGGCGATACCTGGGTGCAGAAAGATCTCGCCGCCACGCTGCGGCGTATTCAGAAAGACGGCCGGGACGGCTTCTACAAAGGCAGGACGGCACAACTGATTGCCGACTTCATGGCCGCCAACGGCGGCATCATCACGCTCGAGGACCTGCGGGCTTACGAGGCCGTAGAACGTGAGCCGGTCCGCGGCAGCTATCGCGGTTACGAAATCGTCAGCATGCCGCCGCCGAGTTCCGGAGGGGTCGTGCTGGTCGAGATGTTGAACATACTCGAAGGTTTCGATCTCAAAGCCATGGGGCACAACTCGGCCGCGTACCTGCACGTGCTGACGGAAACCATGCGGCGCGCGTATGCGGATCGCGCAAACTATCTTGGTGATCCCGACTTCAACGAAGACATGCCGCTCGACCGCCTGATGTCGAAGGAGTATGCCGAAGTACTGCGCAGATCGATCAGCATGACCGGGAAATCGCCTAGTGATCCGGCCAGGTTTGCACAAGTCTACGAGAGCGACCAGACCACCCATTTCTCGATCGTCGACAAGGACGGCAACATGGTCTCGCTGACTTACACGCTGGAGTGGGGTTATGGCTCGCACATCGTGGTCGAAGGCGCCGGCTTCCTGTTGAACAACGAGATGGGCGATTTCAATGCACAGCCCGGTGTCACCGATGAGCGCGGCCGCATCGGTACCGAGGCAAACCTGATCCGCCCGGGGCAGCGCATGTTGTCGAGCATGACACCGACCATCGTTGCCAAAGACGGTGTACCGGTGTTCGCGACCGGCACACCCGGCGGCAAGACCATCATCAATTCGACGTTGCAGACCATACTCAACGTCATAGACCACGGTATGAGCATCGCGGAGTCCATAGAAGCAGGCCGCATTCACCACCAGTGGCTACCCGATGTCACGGCCGTCGAAACGCGGGCGATGTCCCCCGATACGCGGTCTATTTACGAGGGCTACGGCCACACGATCCGCGACGTCGGGAGCATCGGCGCGGCCATGGGCGTCTACCGGGATCTCGAAACCGGCGTCTACTCCGGCGCGGCCGACTCGCGTGCCGAGGACGGCGGCGCCGCGAGCTACTGAAAAAGGTGCCGGATTTATATTAGCGCGAACAGGTACCGGATTTATTTTAACGACTGCGCAGGGCACAGCAGCCGCGGGGTGGCACCAGGACAGTTGCCGGGCTGGTCGTTTGCGGGAATTAAGCGGACCGCAGGGAGCCATC
>JAKEGN010000231.1 GCA_022615525.1 Woeseiaceae bacterium | reverse complement strand
AATTCAACCTGTCGTTGCTCATTACCGACGAATTCATGAAGGCAGTGACCTCGGGTGCGAACTGGCAGCTTGCGTTTCCGGTAACGACCAGGGAAGTCGAGCAGGACCGGCACGATGTCGACGATACCAGCCAGTTCATCTGGCGGGAGTGGCCGGAACCGCAGAATTATGTGCGTAATGCCGAGGGTCTCGTTGCATGCAAGATTTACAAGACCTTGCCTGCTCGCCGTGTCTGGGACGTGATCATGGCGTCGACCTACGACTTTGCGGAACCTGGCTTCGTGTTGATCGACAAGGTCAACGAGATGAACAACAACTGGTTCGTCGAAAACATCCGCGCGACGAATCCCTGCGGCGAGCAGCCGTTGCCTCCGTACGGTTCCTGCCTGCTCGGCTCGGTAAACCTGACCAAGTTCGTGGTCGACCCGTTTACGCCGCAAGCGCGCTTCGAGTGGGAGGAGTTCCGCAAGGTTGTACGGATTTTCACGCGCATGCTCGACAACGTCGTGGAGATCAATGGATTGCCGCTGGCGCGCCAGCGCGAGGAGATTCATCGCAAGCGAAGGCACGGCATGGGATTCCTCGGCCTCGGGTCGGCAATTACCATGTTGCGCATGAAGTACGGCGATGATCGGGCGGTGGCATTCACCGAAGAGGTGTCCAAGCAGCTGGCGCTGGCGGGATGGGAAGCGGGACTGGAACTCGCGAGGGAGAAAGGTCCGGCACCCATAATGACCGAGCAATTCGAGGTCACGCAGGCGATGCTGGCGAAGCGCCCGGAAATGGTGGCCGACGGCTTCAAGCCAGGCGACAGGGTGCCCGGCCGCATTTTGCACAGTCGTTACAGCCGGTATATGCAGCGTCTGGCAGAAGTTGCACCGGATCTGGTGAACGAGCTGGCCGAGTTGGGTGCGCGCTTCACACACCACAGTTCGATAGCGCCGACCGGTACGATCTCGCTGTCACTCGCAAACAACGCAAGCAACGGGATCGAGCCGAGTTTCGCCCATCATTACTTCAGGAACGTGATTCGCCAGGGCAAGAAGTCCAAGGAGAAGGTCAGCGTATTCTCCTTCGAACTGCTGGCCTATCGTGAACTGGTCAACCCGAGAGCGATGCCAGGTGGCGGCGAAGCCGAAGTCGGCAGCGACAGCCGCCTGCCGGATTACTTCGTCACGGCCGAGGACATCACACCGGAAGAACACGTCGATATTCAGGCCGCCGCGCAGAAATGGATCGATTCATCGATTTCGAAGACGGCCAATGTGCCGACGGATTACCCGTACGAGGACTTCAAGAACATCTACCTGTACGCGTACGAGCAGGGCCTGAAAGGCTGCACCACGTTTCGCTTCAATCCGGAGGCGTTCCAGGGCGTACTGGTAAAGGAGCAGGACCTGAAGAATACGGTTTACACGTTCAAGCTGGAGGATGGCACCGAAGTCGAGCTGAAGGGCGACGAGGAAATCGAGTACGACGGCGAGGTGCATACAGCCGCCAATTTGTTCGATGCATTGAAGGAAGGATATTACGGCAAGTTCTGACGGCGCGCTGCGCATCGGGACATGGTTCGGGAAAAAGCGATATGAGCAGCAAGAAGATTGACAAGAAGATCGTCGGCTATGCGGTCAAGCAGGCGGACGCGAAGATCGAGGCCAACGCCGAGGTAAAGTCGGATAGCAAGGCGGACAGCAAGGTGGATAGCAACAAGAAGCCCGAGTACCGGCGTGAAGCGTCGACCGGCACACGCGCGGAAGTCATCCGCATGCACGAGAAGCTCGAGCGGCCGGAAATGCTCATCGGGTCGACATACAAGGTCAAGACGCCAGTTTCGGATCACGCAATGTATGTGACGATCAATGACATCGTGCTGAACGAGGGCACAGAGCATGAAAAGCGCCGGCCCTTCGAGATCTTCATCAATTCCAAGAATCTCGACCACTACCAGTGGATTGTGGCGCTCACGCGCATCATTTCCGCGGTATTCCGCAAGGGCGGCGACGTCACGTTCCTTGTCGACGAGTTAAAGGCGGTATTCGACCCGCGCGGTGGCTACTGGAAGCCCGGTGGAAAATTCATGCCGTCGATCATCGCGGAGCTTGGCTATATCGTGGAAAAGCACCTGATAGCGATTGGACTGCTGGCCAAACCCAAACTGGACGAAGGGCAGCAAAAACTGATCAAGGAAAAGCGCGAGGAGTTCGAGGCCAGCCATCGCCAGCAGGATGCATTCTCGAAAAGCAGCTATCCGGAAGGTGCGCAGCTTTGCTCCAAGTGCAGTACAGCGGCCGTCATCGTAATGGACGGGTGCATGACCTGCCTCAGTTGTGGCGATTCCAAATGCGGATAGCCGCCCGGCATTGATTCTCCTGGCAGAACGGCGCAACTGACGCTGTAGTAGTATCGCTGGCCGTGATAGCAGCGATAGCGATTTCATGCGCCTGGCCTACGTCATCCTGAGTTACCTGCTCGCGCCTGTCTACGCGATGTACTGGTTGTTCCGCGGCTTTGCGGAAAGAGCCTACTGGGATCGTTTCGGCCAGCGCTTCGGGTTCGGATACCCGCAGCTGCCGCCTGGCTCGATCTGGTTGCACGCGGTATCGGTCGGCGAAGTGCAGGCTACGGCGCCATTGGTCCGGCAGCTGCTTGCACGTTTTCCGGGGCGGCAAATGGTGATTACCACCGTAACCCCGACCGGCGCTGCCCGGGCACAGGCGCTGTTCGGCGACAGCGTTGCGCATTCATATATTCCCTATGAAGCGCCATTCGCCATCAACCGCTTCTTTGCTGCGGTCAAGCCGGGCATGGCGCTGATCATGGAAACCGAGATCTGGCCGAACCTGTATTACGCCTGCGGCAGGCGGAACATCCCCCTTGTACTCGTGAGTGCGCGAATATCCCCGAAATCGGTGGGCAAGTACCGGCGCTGGTTGCCCTTGTTTCGCGAGACTCTCTCCTTCGGCATCGTCATTGCCGCGCAAAGCGAGGCGGACGCGGACCGATTTCGCTCGCTCGGTTCCAGTCCGGAGCGGACTTCAGTAACGGGCAACATCAAGTTCGACATCGAACTGCCGGGGGATCTTCCGGAGCAGGGCGCGGAACTTCGATCCAGGGAGTTCGGCAACCGGCCGGTATGGATTGCGGCAAGCACCCACGACGGTGAAGAGGATCAGTTGCTCGATGCGCATGCCCGATTGAGACAAGCCCTGCCCGATGCCTTGCTGATCCTGGTACCGCGCCATCCGGAGCGCTTCAACGGCGTGGCCGCAAACCTGAATCGTCGCGGCATAAAATTCGTCGCCCGCACCCAGGGCGTACCCTGCGCGCCAGACACGCAAGTCTTTCTAGGAGACACCATGGGCGAGGTCCCGTTGTTTTACGCCGCAAGTGACATCGCCTTCGTCGGAGGCACGCTCGTGCCCATCGGCGGGCACAATCTGCTCGAGCCGGCGGCGCTGGGAATACCGATCGTGACCGGGCCATACCTGTTCAACACGGAAGATATCGCCGAGATGTTCTCCAGCCTGGGGGCGTCCCTGGTGGTACGCAATGAAATCGAGTTGGCAGCTACGCTGCAGCAACTCTTCACTGATCGGGAAACCGCACGATCCATCGGCGACAAGGGTCGCGAAATCGTGCACCAGAACCGCGGCGCGCTGGACAGGTTCCTGTTGCTGCTTCAGCCGTTGATGAACGAAACCAGCGCCTGATTCCCGTGCCTGATTCGCCTGCCCGATCTCAGCTGCCCGGCTTGGCCGCCGCTTCTTCCTCGCTGATCGCCTGTTCCGGTGGTTTGCGCTCGCTCAGCCAGCGGTCGATGTCTTCGAGATCCTGCACCTGCAATGTGCCCGCCGCCTGTTT
>JAKEGN010000230.1 GCA_022615525.1 Woeseiaceae bacterium | reverse complement strand
GGTAACGGTAACGAGTATCGGGTTACCGTTCGCATCCACCCCGTTCTGTACCTGCCTGTCCTGCAGCGCGCCCATGTTCAGTTCTTGTTCGTTGTCGGCGAACAGCAGCTCCCGATACGAGTTGAAGTGATCCGCTTCGTCCGGCGACAGTCCGTCCGTAAGATCGAGCTGGCTTGCCGGGACCTGCGCCATCCCGGCAGCATCGACCGGCGTATGGCAATTGGTGCAATTGTTCGTGACCGGCAGCCCCGTGACCGGGTCCAGTACCGGCATGCCGGTAAGCGGATCGAGCACGGGCCGGTTTGCACCCCACAGCGGATGTATGTGCATTTCGTAATTGATGACGATGCGGCAATTCGATGCCCACGCCTGGGTAATGCAGTTCAGCGACGTCGGTGGTGTCGTCGTCAGGTCGACGTACGCATAGCGGAACGAAGGGTCTTTCAGCCTGCCGGCGGCCGCCTCGTCCGTCCAGACGTCGTCGAACTCCACATCCATCGAGGGCTCGAGCGATGAGCAGTTGTCGGTGGCACAGGAAATGCGGGCGCGGACTTCTGCCATGGTCTCGCCGATCTCGCCGACGAACAACGCCGGGTCGGTGTTCGGAAACTGCACTCCGGCGGTCGGAGCTCCGGCATAAGCCGATTCGAACGCGTCGAAGCGCCCGTGAGAAATGCCGCTTTGCGCCACATGACAGCCGTTACATTCCAGCAACTGTCCTGGCCGCAATTGAATCCAGTTCTGATGCCGCGCCGTGATGCGCCGACCATCCGCATCCAGCACGCTCACCGCCAGCGCAACGTTCGCCGGGACTTTCACCATGACGGAACCGTCCGGTTCGACCATGGTGTAGCCGACGATTTCCTTCATGCCCTGCTGGGTACTGCGGCCAAAGGCAGTATCGTCCAGGTCGAGAAAATCCTCATCCGGAAGTGACACGGCTTTCACGACGCGCAGGAAGCGCGCGGTTCGCTCTGCCGCCGTGGCCTGCGCCGGATCGGCCAGCGTCGGTATGTCCAGGATTGCGGCACCATCGAAGTCGTACACGCTGCGAATGCTCAGGACGGCAGCCGCTTCGGCGACGAGGTCCTGATCCGCCAGGAACATGCTCTCGCTGTCGAGTATCACCGGCGGAACCGGCCGCGGATCCGCGGAGACAACTTCCGAGTAAATGAAACCGAGGTCCGGAGGCACGATCGGCAGTTGCGTATCGTCCCGCGGGTCGTAGATCCAGATACCGTAGGCCGGATCGGCTTCTTCGAGCAGCGGGTTGGCGAGGTTCACGGCCGTACAGGGATAGTAGACGGGTTGTACCTGCGGTGCGTTCGGATCGACGATGTCCGTCAGGCTGCACTGCGCCCAGCTGACCATCAGCCGACCGGTACCATCCTGTATCGGGTAGACGGAGCTGTAGCGCCCGCCCGGCGAGGGGGAACCCGCCTCTGTCGAAACGTTGACGGTGGTTGCGCGGCTCTGCGCCGGGCCGGTCATGCCGGCGTTGTCCTTGGTCGGCTGTGTATTCTCGAGGTAGACCGGCGTGTCGATGACAAAAATGTCGCCGCCGCCGCTGGTATCGGTGAACGGGCGTACCAGCGCCATGATGCGGCCATCCTCGAGCTCGCGCGGCTGCACGAACTGGATGATCTCGCCATTGGTGCCGGTATCATGGCTGTTCTGGCCGTACAACATCTCCATCTGCGAACCGTTCGGGTTCATGCGATAGATATTGACGGCATCGTTGACACCCATGTGGTCCCAGCGGCTGAAGACGACCTGGCCGTTGGACAGTACGGACGGATCGAAATCGTGCGATTGGTTGTAGGAAACCTGCTCTATATTCGTACCGTCGGTATTCATCACGTGCAGGACGAAAGCCGGTTCGTTCTGGTCTTCATCCTCGGCAGGAAACTGTGGCTTGCCCTCGTCGAGCAACACGGCGTTCGAGCGCAATTGCCTCGTTGACGAGAATATGATGCGTCCGTCCGGCAGGTACTTCGGCCCGATGTCATGTCCGATCTCTGCGGTGAGGTCGGATGCAATCACACGGCGCAGAACGCCGGTCTCAAAGGTGTACTCCCAGATATTCCAGGTCGGCTGGTCTTCGTCATCGATGTCGAGTCCGAGGTCGACCGGTCCGCGCATCGCGAACAAAAGCGTGCTTCCGTCGTAGGCCATTTCCAGGTCGCGAACGGCGCCGAGACCCTGGGTAATCGCTGCGGTAATGTTGACGTCCAGCGCGCTCGGTGAGGCGCGGTCGCGGAAATAGACATCGCCGCCGAAATTGAAGGTTACGAGTTCCCGGACGTCGGTCTGCACAAAGTCGCCGTTGTCATCCACCGGCAATGGCTCTTTGATGTAGGCGATTGGAAAATCGACGACCACCGGATCGGGATCCTGGCCGGTGCCGAGCTGCACGCCATCGCCCTTCTCACAACCGGCAAACAGAAAAGATGCGGCAATCAGTGCGGCCATCAATGCAAAGAAATGCACGCCGCGCTGCCCGGGCTCATCCATGATGATTTGCGATTGCCTGTTCATAGCTATACCTCAAGACTCAAATGCAAGTGCGGACAGGATCTCCGCATAGCCGTGTCGGCCTGAATTCAGTCACGAGCATCCATTGCCGGACTGATCCCGGAACCCGACGCGCACTACTCCAACATTCAAGTAATGTGCAATAGTGGACGCGAGGTACCGGACATACCGTTAACGCGATCACAAAAGCCCGGCCGATGGATCTGCTGGCGCGGCCGGCCGTGACAAGTGTCACATCGGCACAACAAGGCAGCATGTCGAAGACAACGGAAGGTGCTGACAATTGCTGCAACCTTGCCGCAGTATAAAAAAGCAATCAATTCAATGTAATGTCTCGAAAGTCCGACAGTACGCAAAGTTAAATAATCGAACTTCTTCGCTTGCGTACGCCGATCGTCGACGGAAAGTGTTGCGCGTTGCTACTTATTCGCGGTCGCAAGATCCTTCGTGCAAGAGTTTCACCCGATATCGGCCCGCCATCTTTCTCCAAAGTTCTCATTTGCGAGAACGCCACAAGCAGAACACAGCATCCTGCATTGCAGGAGACAAAGTTGTTGCCCTGGTGTCGCGAGGCGACGTTGCTGTCTGTGGCTGGCGACATTCGCCCGCCCGTTAGGAATCAGTGATTTACAAACAGGCTTGCGCCGTGATGTGCGGATCCTCCGACAGTCACTTGACATATGGCGCCATAGCAACCGGCCAACCGGGTCCCTATAAGCATTTGTTTTTATTGTCTTTATCAGCCTAAATCCGCGACTCCGCCAGGAATGGCACAGCACTTGCTTCATACCGTGTGGATCGGAGGCAACAGTTGCTGACGGTCATTTGCCGGGACGGGATTGTGAATGTATTCACGGCAAGTTTTGGAAGCTTCACGCATGCTCTTTGGTGCAAGTCCGCCTGTCCGATGACAGCTGTTCAGGGAAGAGACACGAACAACAGGGACTTCTGATAAGGGCAAGGTCTCGACACGCAAGTGCCGAGGCTGCGCAAAGCAACCGATCGCTAAGGCCGATGCACGTTGTCGGTCAGACCGACAGCGGGGCTGCCAGGAGACAGGTCGGACATACGTCTGCACATGACGTTTCTCACCTCCTCTTGACTCCTCGCAACGACAGTTCGATCGCGGCAGTTGCCCGATCGCACGTCGCCCACCGGATCGAATGGTTTTGGTCGT
>JAKEGN010000229.1 GCA_022615525.1 Woeseiaceae bacterium | reverse complement strand
CCACTGCTTCCTCCTCACCCTGGCCATCGCAACACCTCATACTCCTCTCAGGTACCGTTATGATGTTGCGATGACCGCTTGAACGCACCGGCACCTTTTTTATGGGACAGCAGTGACCTGACACCTCTATTGCCTTTTTTCGCTTTACTAGGCTTTCGGCAGGGTCACGCCGCGCTGGAACTGGTATTTGCCACCCCGGTCGCGGTACGAGGTCTCGCACTCCTCGTCCGATTCGAGGAACAGCATTTGTGCGACGCCTTCATTGGCATAGATCTTCGCCGGCAGGGGCGTCGTGTTCGAGAACTCGAGGGTTACGTGACCTTCCCATTCCGGCTCGAGCGGCGTGACGTTGACGATGATGCCGCAACGCGCGTACGTGGACTTCCCGAGGCAGATCGTCAGCACGTTGCGCGGAATGCGAAAATATTCGACCGTCCTTGCCAGTGCGAAGGAGTTTGGCGGGATCACGCAGACATCGGCAACCTTGTCTACGAAACTGGTGGCGGAAAACGATTTGGGATCGACGATTGCGGATTCGATATTGGTGAATACCTTGAACTCGTTCGAGCAGCGGACATCGTAGCCGTAACTCGAGGTGCCGTAGGAAATTATGGGCTTGCCTCCCGCCTCCCGCACCTGGTAAGGCTCGAACGGTTCGATCATGCCGTTGGATGCTGCCATGCGCCGGATCCAGCGATCGGACTTGATGCTCATCAACTGTCCTCGACAACGATTTTCGGAAACTTGCGGCTGTAATCCCGGCCCTGCAATGCCAGTGCGGCAGCCATGTTCCTGGCAATCGACTGATAGGCGCGCGCAGGCGGGGAGTCCGGGGCTGCGGCGACGGTGGGCTTGCCGCTGTCGGTCTGTACACGGATTGATTGGTCCAGCGGCACCTGCCCCAGCAGGGTCACACCGTATTCAGCAGCCATGCGTTGTCCACCGCCGCTGCCGAACAACGGCTCTTCGTGCCCGCAGCTCGAGCACACGTGCGTGCTCATGTTTTCAACTATGCCAAGCACCGGTACCGACACCTTGCGAAACATCTGCAAACCTTTTTTTGCGTCGAGCAAGGCGATGTCCTGCGGCGTGGTGACGATAACCGCACCGCTGACCGGTACCTGCTGCGAAAGCGTCAGCTGGATGTCGCCGGTGCCAGGCGGCATGTCGACGATCAGGTAATCGATATCCGACCAGCGCGTCTGGTGCAGCAACTGGTTCAATGCAGAGGTCACCATCGGTCCGCGCCATACCATCGGCTGGTCCGGGTCGATGAGGAAGCCGATGGACATTACCTGGAGGCCGTATGCCCGGAGCGGATTCATGGTCTTGCCGTCTTCGCTGGTCGGCCGCTGGCCCGTCAGGCCGAGCATGAGAGGCTGGCTGGGTCCATAAATATCGGCGTCGAGTATGCCGACCGAGGCGCCGTCGGCGGCCAAGGCCAACGCAATATTGACCGCTGTGGTCGATTTGCCGACACCGCCTTTGCCAGAGGCCACCGCTACGATATTGCGTACTTCGGCAAGCGGTTTGAGATTGCGCTGTACGCCATGCGCCGTTATTCGCTGGCTGATGCGGATATCGGCATCTTGGATCCCGGGCTGTGCCGTCGTCACACGACGCAGCTCCCGCAACAGCTCCTCGCGTATACCGCCGGCCGGGACCCCGATCTCGGCATCCACCATCGCCCGGCCACGGTCCAGGGTCACCTGCCGGAGTCGGCCGACACGCCCGAGCGCCTGGCCGAAGCCGGGCACGATCAGGGCCTCAAGGGCTTGTTTCAGATCGGAATCTGCTGACAAAGTCACACTTCGCTGGGGTGCATTAGGTTAAGTTTATTCGGCTGTCCGCAACCTGGCGTCGCGGGCGCACATTGTAGCGGAGGCGGATCGAAAAGAATGCCCCCGCCGCGATACGGACGGTGATTGGAACCCACCGAAAAAAGGACTCTCGATTAGAGACTTACGGCTGCAGCATGCTCCGGAGTTCACGTTTTGTGGTGTATATCATGTGGCATAATCCCGGCAGGGTCACATACGGAAGCGACTGCGGAGAAGATCTGGCCGCCGTGCAACGGCACCAGCAGGCTTGCCCGGGTCCGCTTGGGCAAGAGCGAAATCAGTCTTGAAAGCTTCGGAGCTTCGTCAATCCATTCGACTGCGCGCGGCCTGGGCAAGCGCCGGGCTTGCGAATGGCTGCGCAGGCCTCACCCTGGCCATGACCACTCCTGAAATGACACCGCGAAGGCACGCGGCCGCATGAGTATCCTCACAGGCTTCCGCGCTGACCACCTGCTTACTCAGCTGATGAACGAAGCTGACACGTCCTCGCGCACTGCACAAAAGTTGACGGAACGACTGAAGAACATCGGCCCGAAGGTCATTCCGCACGTTATCGAAGCCCTGGCGATGAGCGACAAGAGCCATACGATGCTCTTTGTCGACATCCTCGCAAGCCAGGTCAGCGACAAGACCCTGAAGTTCTACAGGGAAGGGCTGGCCGACGGCGGCGAGCGCGTCGTTGCGGGCACCGCCTGGGCTCTGTCCAGCAGCAACAATTTCAATGCCAACGCGCTGCTCGAGTTCTTCGAGGACAAGGAAGTCTCGAAGCCGGCACTGATCGAAGTACTCAAAGTGCACAAGAAGGACCTGAGCGTGCACGACCTCTTGCGGCGCGCCTACGAACTCGAACCCAAGGAAAAGTCTGCACTTTTCGCCATCATCGAAGACGTCGTCAGCGAGGACATGGTGCCCGATCTTATCGCACGCATGGGCGGCAAGGATCCGGCGGTAAAGATTCACCTCATTCACCTGCTGTCGAAATTCAAACGGCGCGAGATCAGCCACGCTTTCGAGATGCAGCTCGGCGATACCAACAAGATGGTTCGCTCGGCCGCGCTGGTCGCCCTTGGCACTCGCGGCAACGCCGTCAATATCGAGAAGGTGGCCCGGCTGTTGCACGACCCGGACCTCGACGTGCAGAACAAGGCTGTCGATGTGATCGTCAAGGTCAGGCATCCCGACACGGTCAAGTACCTGGTCACCGCGCTGAAAGACGAATCGGAGTACACGCGCCGCTCCGCGGTCGAGGTATTGAACGAGATTTGCGACCCGGGCTCGGTCAAGGACCTGCTTGCCGCGATCAAGGACGACGACTGGTGGGTCCGCGCACGCGCAGGCGACGCCCTGGCCGAGATCGGCGGACCCAAAGTCATCAATTCGGTGCTGGAGCTGATCAAGGACAAGGACGAAGACATACGCCGCACCGCGATCGAAATTCTCAATGCCACGAAGGACGAGTCGGCGGTCGATACGCTGATCAAGGCCACCGACGATTCGGACTGGTGGGTACGCGAGCGAGCAATCGATGCGCTGGCGCAGATCGGCAGCAAGAAAGCCATTCCGAAGCTGGTCAGCATGCTCGGCAGCAATGCGAAAACCGACACGATCATCGTGCGGGCACTGGGCAAGATCGGCAATGCCGATATCATTTCCAAGATCGTGCCGATGCTGCAACGGCCCGAGCACGACCTGCAGGTCGAGGTCATCCGTGCGATCTCTCACCTGGCGGACGAGAAGCACGCGGAAACTGTTCGGTCGGTCCTGAACAGGGTCAAGCAATCAGAGGACAAGACCATCATCAACAGCGCAGACAAGGCGATCAAGGAAATCGACGCCAGGTTCTCCGCGACGGTCCTTGCGGAGAACGCCCGTGCCGAGAAAATGGCGGAGCCGACCAAGACCTTGCTGCTCGACGACCAGGAGCTTTCCAGATTGCTGGAGGCTCAAGCCAAGTCCGCCACCCAGACACAACCGGCAGAACAGACTCCCGCAGCGGCAGCCGCCGCGCCGGCAATGGAACCGAAGATTCTCGACATTTCGAAGCTGAATCCGGGCGACGTCATCGAAGGCCGTTACAAGTACATCGAGAAAATCGGCAAGGGCGCATTCGGCACTGTATTGCTCATGCAGGACCAGATTGTTGACGAAAGGCTGATTCTCAAGTTCCTCAATCCGAACGTATCGTCCGATGAGGAGATGATGAAGCGCTTCGTGCACGAGTTGCGTTATTCGCGAATGATCACGCACAAGAACGTCATCCGCATTTATGACTTCCTGTACCTGCAGGGCTGCTATGCAATCTCCATGGAGTATTTCCCTTCGCATACGCTGAGTGGAGAAATACCGGACGGCAAACCCATGTCTTTCGAGAAAGCCTTGCGCTTTTCGAATGACATCGCCACCGGCATGTCCATCGCGCACCAGGCCGGCGTCATCCACCGCGACCTGAAGCCGGCCAACATCCTGGTGAACACCGAAGGACTGCTGAAGATCGTGGATTTCGGCGTCGCGGCCGCCGCTGCCAGCGGCGATACGCAGTTGACCAAGACGGGCTACGTCATCGGTTCGCCGAAGTACATGGCGCCGGAACAGATACTTGGCAAGAAGGTCGACGAGACCGCAGACATCTACAGCGTCGGTGTCATCATGTACGAAATGGTCACCGGGGTGCCGCCATACAGCCGCGGCGATCACATGTCGGTCATGTACCAGCATGTGCAGGGCAAGGCCAAGAGCTGCCAGGAACTGAACCCCAAGATCCCCGACGCCTACGCGGCGGTCATTGCCAAAGCCATGTCGGTGGACAAGACCAAGCGCTTCAAGTCCATGGACGAACTCAGCGACGCACTGAACGCCATCAATCTCTGAAAATGTGCGGTGCCGCACTGGCGGCCTACGCGAAATCAGCCTAGGATAACGCAAATCCATGATTTATAGGCTTTTAGCGTAATAATCCCATGCCGCGTATCGACTCGTTCCTGAAGCTGGGCCTGGCCCAGGGCTGCTCGGATGTACACCTTGCCGTCGGTGTGCCGCCGATGCTGCGCATGAACGGGGATCTGATGCCGATCAAGTTCCGCGACCTCTCGGACACCGAACTCGAGAGCTACGTGACGGAGATCTTGAGCGATTCGCAAAAGAACCACTTCGGCTCCGGGCGGGACCTCGACTTTTCCTATGTCAGCGCAGATGGCGGACGCTTTCGCGTCAACCTCTTCCGCAAGGACACTGGAGTCGGAGCCGTATTCCGCTACATTCCGAACGAAGTCCCTACGCTCGAAAAACTGAACGTACCGAAAATCATTCGGGACTTCTGCGACTACCACCAGGGCATGGTCCTCGTCACCGGGTCGACGGGAACCGGCAAGTCGACCACGCTCGCCGCGATGATCGACCACCTCAACAAGACGCGGAATCTCAATATCATCAGCCTCGAGGACCCGATCGAGTTCGTGCACCCCAGCAAGAACTCGCAGGTCATCCAGCGGGAACTCGGCACGCACCTGCAAAGCTTTGCCGCCGGAGTCCGT
>JAKEGN010000228.1 GCA_022615525.1 Woeseiaceae bacterium | reverse complement strand
GGCAGGCGGAAATCGAGCGGATCGACGGTAGCGTTGATCATCAATGCGACTGCGGGAATCGACTCATCGTTTCTTGCGGATGCCAGCGCCAACGTCAGCGCCCTGCAGGATGGCCAGTCCTCGCTTTGCATCGGCATCCCGTCCGGGCGCAGCCAGTCGATGTCCTTCCAGCCTGCGCTGTTGCGTAGTACGCCGTGGACGTAGTGGTCCTGTCGCAGAAGTGCTGTTGCCTTGCGCAATCGTATGAAGTCGCACAAGCGCTGCCGAAAGTCCGGATCGGCATCGAGGCCGGTCCAGTCGAGCCAGCCCGTTTCATTGTCCTGGGCATACGCATTGTTGTTGCCATGCTGCGAGTTACCGAATTCATCGCCGGCGAGCAACATCGGCACCCCTTGTGACAGCAATAACGATGCGAGCAGATTGAGTCTCTGGCGGCGGCGCATCGCATTGATCCCGGGGTCGTCGGTCTCGCCTTCTGCGCCGTAATTGCAGCTGTAGTTATGCAAGTGGCCGTCGCGATTGTCTTCGCCGTTGGCTTCGTTGTGCCGCAGCTCGTAACTCACGAGGTCGGCCAGCGTGTAGCCGTCGTGAGCGGTCACAAAATTGATGCTCGCGAGAGGTCCGCGGCCAGCGGATTCGAATATGTCTGCCGAACCGTGCAGGCGCCGCGCGAACTCGGCCGCTTCGCCCGCATCGCCACGCCAGAAGCGCCGGAGCGAATCGCGATAGCGGTCGTTCCATTCCCGCCATCCTGGCGGAAACTGTCCCAGCTGGTAACCGCCGGGGCCCGGGTCCCAGGGTTCGGCGATCAGCTTGGTATTGGAAAGTATCTTATCGTTTGCAATGGCTTGCAGCAGCGGATGACGCGCGCTGAAGCCTGCATCGCTGCGTCCCAGCACGCTGGCAAGGTCGAAACGAAAACCATCGACGCCCATGTCGGCAACCCAATACCGCAGGCTGTTGATCAGCAGCTCGCGTACCCGCGGATGATCGACGTTCAAGGTATTGCCGCAACCGGTGTCGTTGACGTATACGCCGGGCTGGCCCGGTATTGTCCGGTAGTAGCAGAGGTTGTCGAGGCCGCGAAATCCGATCGTTGGCCCGTCGGCATCGCTTTCCGCGGTATGGTTGAAGGCGATGTCCAGGATGACATCGAGTCCCGCATCGTGAATGGCGTCCACCATGTCGCGAAATTCCTCGATGGGATCGGTGCCGGCGTAGCGGCGCGCCGGAACGAAGAAGTTGATGCAGTTGTAGCCCCAGTAATTTCGCAGCCCGCGCGCGACGAGCCTCTCTTCATCGATGAATTCCTGCACCGGCATCAGTTCGATACTCGAGACGCCGAGCGACTTGAGGTAGGCAAGAACCGCCGCATTGCTCATGCCGCGAAAGGTGCCGCGGTCCGATTGTGGAACCCCTGGATGGCGCATGGTGTAACCGCGCACGTTGGCCTCGTAGAGGATGGTCTTCGACCAAGGAATGCCCGGCTTCCTGTGTACGCGAGCTGCGCGACTGGCTATGACGACACCTTTCGGCACGAACGGCGCGCTGTCTGACTCCTCCGGCAAAAAAACCTCACCCTGCCTCCGGAAGTCGAACACGGCCGGAGACCAGCGGAACTCGCCTTCGAGCGCGCGCGCGTAAGGATCGATCAGCAGCTTGTTCCGGTTGAACCGCAGGCCCTGCGGCCGCGAGTACGGACCATGAACCCGGTACCCATAGCGCTGGCCGGGCTGGCAGCCAGGCAGGTAGCCGTGCCAGACGCCGTCCCTGACCTGGCGGAATTCCAGGTTCCCGGTTTCAGCTCCTTTTCCGTCGAAAAGGCACAGCGTCACCGACTCGGCGCGTTCCGAAAAGACCGCGAAGTTGACGCCATCTCCGTCGAAAATGGCACCAAGTCTCTCTGGATGACCGTCAACCAGGTTTGTGCTGGGCCTGCCGTGTCCGGCACCCGGACATCGCCTGCCGGTCATCTTCCGTTGAGCTCGATCTGTTCGAGGCGCCAGATATCCTCGTTGTAGTCCCGGATGGTGCGGTCGGTGGAGAAGCGACCCGATGCCGCAGTATTCAATATGCTCATCCGGGTCCAGCGTGCGGAATCCGAATACGCAGCTTCGGCCGACCGGTGAGCATCGACGAAGGCCCGAAAATCGGCGGCCGTCATCCACGGGTCCGAGGGATGCTGCAGCGACCGGATGACGGCATCCAGTATTCCGGGTTCGCCGGGATTGAAGTGCCCGCTTTCGAGCAGTTTGATCGCGCTGGCGAAATCCGCATCCGCCTCGATGATCGCGCGCGGGTCGTAACGTCCGAACATCGCCTGGACCTGCTCGACGGTCAGGCCGAACAAGAAAAAGTTTGCTGCACCGACAGCTTCCAGTATTTCGACGTTCGCCCCGTCCAGCGTGCCTACGGTGATCGCACCGTTCATCATGAACTTCATGTTACCGGTGCCGGAGGCTTCCTTGCCCGCCGTCGAGATTTGCGCCGAAATATCGGCGGCCGGGCAAATGAGCTCCATGGCCGAAACATTGTAGTCCGGGAAAAAAATCAGTCGCAGCCGATCCGCAGTCAGTGGGTCCGCATTGATTACACCGGCCACCTTGTTGATGCAGCGGATGATTTCTTTCGCCATGAAGTACCCGGGCGCCGCTTTGCCACCGATGATGATCGCGCGGGGAACGAGGTCGTTACCGTCGCCACGGCGAATGCGATCATACAGGTGCACAGCGTGCAGCAGATTCAGCAGCTGGCGCTTGTATTCATGGATGCGCTTCACCTGCACGTCGAACAGCATCGAGGTACTGACCGGGATACCGGTACGCGTTGTGATCTCGCCGGCAAGCCGCGCCTTGTTGGCGGCACGCGCTGCGCGCCATTCTTTCTGCATAGACGGGTCGTCGGCCAGGTCCCGGAGCTGGCCCAGTTCGCTGAGGTCGGTAATCCAGCCCGAACCTATGCGCGCGCTGATCAATGCCGCCATTTTCGGATTGCAGGCGGCGAGCCAGCGGCGTTGCGTGACGCCGTTGGTCTTGTTGTTGAACTTGGCAGGCCATAACTGTGCGAAGTCGCGGAACAGGCCTTCGCGCAACAACCGGGAATGCAGGGCCGCGACGCCGTTCACGGAGTAGCTGCCGACGATCGCCAGGTACGCCATGCGGATCATTGCCGGTTCGCCCTCGCTGACCAGCGACATGCGATGGAGCCGATCCGCGTCGCCGGGCCAGGTCTGGCCGATCTCCTGCAGGAAACGCGCATTGATTTCGAAGATGATTTCGAGAATTCTCGGCAGCAAGCGCCGAAACATACCGACCGGCCACTGCTCCAGCGCTTCCGGCAGCAAGGTGTGATTCGTATACGCCATGGTCGAACGGGTAATTTCCCAAGCGGAATTCCAGCTGAGGTGGTGTTCGTCCATCAGCAAGCGCATCAGTTCCGGTACGGCAATGGCCGGATGCGTATCGTTGAGCTGGAAGCAGTGCTGTTCGGCAAACGCGTCGAAGTCGTCGTGTCGCAGGCACCAGCGCCGCAGGACATCCTGCAGGCTCGCCGATGCCAGGAAATACTGCTGGCGCAGTCGCAGCTCCTGCCCGTTCTCGCTGGCGGCATTCGGGTACAACACCATGGTGATGTTCTCGGCTTCGTTCTTTGCCGCAACCGCGTCCACATAACTGCCGGCATTGAACTCTTCGAGGTCGAATTCCTCCGTTGCCGCCGCAGACCAGAGTCGCAAAGTGTTGACGATGCCGTTGCGGTAGCCGGGAACCGGTATATCGAAGGGGATGGCGAGCACGTCGTGCGTTTCGAGCCAGCTGTGATGCGACTCGCCGTGCTCATCCGTGTGGGAGGTCGTGTAGCCGCCGAACTTGATGGTGCGGGCGAACTCGAAGCGTTCGATTTCCCAGGGAAAGCCCTCGCGCAACCAGGGATCCGGCTCCTCGACCTGGGCGCCGTTTTCGATATGCTGGCGGAACATCCCGTAACGATAGCGTATGCCGTAGCCCACGACCGGCAGCTTCAGGGTTGCGCTGCTGTCGAGGAAGCAGGCGGCCAGGCGGCCAAGACCTCCGTTGCCGAGCCCCGCGTCGTGTTCTCGATCCAGTATCTCTTCAAGGTCGAGGCCGAGCCGGTTCAGTGCTTCGCGGGTCTCCTCTTCTATATCCAGGCAAAGCAGCGCATTCCGCAGCAGGCGCCCCATCAGGAACTCGAGCGACAGGTAACAGGTTACGCGGCTGTCGCTGCGCTCGACGGCCATGTTCGACTGGTTCCAGCGTTCCATCAGGCGGTCGCGAATGGCAAACACGATGGACTGGAACAGGAAGGGTGAGCGCGTGCGAATGGTGCGCCGGCCGAGCAGGCGCGAGAAATAATGCGTCATGTCCTCGAGGATCGCATCCGCGGTCATCGGCAGTGCAGGCGCCTGCAGGAGTTCGATATCCCCGATTCGCGCACTGTCATCAGAACAAACAGCCATCAACCCGTCTCCATCAGTTGGTGCCCCCGGTGCCGGCCGGGCCGAGTATCAGTGTGGCCAGCGGAGGCAAGGTCAGCAGGAGGCTGCACGGCCTGCCATGACTGCCGTTTTCCGAAGCCTCGACATGGCCGGCATTCCCCAGGTTGCTGCCGCCGTACGCAGCCGCATCCGAGTTGAACAGTTCGACGTACGTGCCGCGCCGCGGAACTCCGACGGCATAATGGTAGCGGACCACCGGCGTCAGATTTGCAACGCAAACCACAAAATTGCCATTGCAGTCGCGCCGGATCCATGCCAGCACGCTGGCGTCCCGGTCCTGCCAGTCGATCCACTCGAAACCCTGCGTGTCGAAATCCACCTGGTGCAGCGCAGGCGTAAACCGGTACAGCCTGTTCAGGTCCCGGACCAGCCTTTGCATACCGGCGTGAAGCGGCTGCCGGAGCAGGTGCCAGTCCAGCGACCGATCGTGGCTCCATTCCTGCCATTGAGCCAGCTCCGCGCCCATGAACAACAGTTTCTTCCCCGGGTGACAGTACATCAGGGCAAGGTAGGCACGCAGGTTGGCAAACTTCTGCCACTCGTCGCCTGGCATACGGCCGAGCAGCGAGCGTTTTCCGTGCACGACTTCGTCGTGCGACAAGGGCAGTACGAAGTTCTCGTTGAAGGCGTACACCAGCCCGAAGGTCATCTTGTCGTGGTGATAGCGGCGATGGACCGGGTCTTCACCCATATAGGAAAGGGTGTCGTTCATCCAGCCCATGTTCCACTTGTAAGTGAAGCCGAGGCCGCCGTAGTCGGTAGGGCGCGATACGCCCGGCCACGCGGTCGATTCCTCGGCAAACGTAATACCTCCCCTGAGATGAACTTCGCGATTCAGATAGCGCAGGAACTCGATGGCCTCGAGATTCTCATTGCCGCCGAGTTCGTTCGGCAGCCATTCACCATCCTTGCGTGAGTAATCGAGATACAGCATCGAGGCGACGGCATCGACGCGCAATGCGTCGATGTGAAATTCGTCGATCCAGTACAGAGCGCTGCCGATCAGGTAGTTGATGATCTCGCGGCGGCCGAAATTGAAGATCAGGGTACCCCAGTCCGCGTGCTCGCCTTTGCGCGGATCCTCGTGCTCGTACAACGCCGTGCCATCGAATCGGCGCAGGCCGTGTTCGTCGCGCGGAAAATGTGCAGGCACCCAGTCGATGATCACTCCAATGCCGGCGTCATGGCAGCGATCGACCAGGTAGCGAAAATCGTCCGGTTCGCCGAAGCGCTGCGTCGGCGCGTACAGGCCTGTGGGCTGGTAACCCCAGGAACCGTCGAATGGATGCTCGGTGACCGGCAGGAATTCGACATGGGTGAAGCCGAGGTCAGTCACGTAGTCGATCAGCTCCCGGGCATGTTCGCGGTAGCTCAGCGATCGATTGCCCTCGAGCGTATTGCGGCGCCAGGACCCGAGATGGACCTCGTAGATGCTCAGCGGCCGATCCAGCGCCGGAATGGGACTGCGCTGGCTCATCCAGCGTTGGTCGGTCCAGCGATAGCGACTCTGGTAGACGATCGACGCGTTGTTCGGTGGCGCTTCGAAATAATGTGCGAACGGATCGGATTTCAGTGGCAACAGCTTGCCGCCCCGGTCGAGCAATTCGAACTTGTATTTCGCGCCGCACGCGACTTCCGGCAAGAAGATTTCCCAGATGCCATTGCCTGGATGCAGGCGCATGACGTGGCGCCGTCCGTCCCAGTCATTGAAATCGCCGATGACGCTCACGCGCCGCGCGTTCGGTGCCCACACGGCAAACCGGGTTCCGCGGATGCCGAGCAGCTTCATGCATTGCGAGCCGAGCTTGCGGTAAATCTCCCGGTGTGAACCCTCGCCGAGCAGGTACAGGTCCAGTTCACCCAGTGTGGACGGGAAGCGGTACGGATCCTCGATCTCCTGCTGCTGTCCCGAAGTGCCCGACACCCTGAGGCGGTATCGTCTGCAGCGCGCCGGCAAAGTTGCCGTGTATATGCCGGCTTCGTGGATACGCTCCATCGCCGCGATGTCGTTCCCCTTGCGGTCGATGAGCGACACCGATGCCGCCTGCGGCAGCAGGCAGCGGACCCGCCGCACGCCGTTTTCGGGATGAGGCCCGAGCAATGCGAACGGATTGCTGTGGCGTCCCTCCGCCAGTGCATCCAGCGCGGACCTGGCAGGCACGGGTTCAGGGCCTGGGGATTTCATACAGATCCTGAAGGTATCGTTGTGCTGCCGTATGCCAGCTGAAACGCTGTGCTTCCGCCTGATGCCGGATCTGCAACCAGCGATCCTGATTGCTGGCCCTCATGCGCAGAGCGCGATCGACCGCGCTGACGAAATGCCGCGCCTGGTTCACAGGATTGTCGCCGCCGAATGTGAAACCGGTGATGCCGTCGCGTACCGTGTCCTTCAATCCACCGACTTCGTGCACGACGCAGGGCTGTCCGCTGCGCATGGCGAGCATCTGGCTGATGCCGCAAGGTTCGAAACTGCTGGGCATCAGGAACAGGTCACCGGCCGCATACAGCATTTCGGCAAAGGACTCCGAGTAACCGCAAAGAAACAGGAAATTCTCGTGTCGGGCTGCGATGTCCGCTATCCGTCGTTGCAATTGCGCATCGCCGCTGCCGACCATGATCAGGACCCCGTTCCGGTCCAGGTTCCGCAGGATGGCCTCGAGTGCCGTGCCGGCTGCGCCCGCCGGTTGCAGGAACAGGTCTGCCTTCTGTACCGTCAGCCGGCCGATGCTGGTCAGTACATTGGCAGGCCGCCGGCGCGGCAGTACTTTTATGCGCTCGGTCGCGAGCGCATGTATTGCATCCAGTTCAGCGTTCTTGCCGCGCCACTGCGCGAGTTCCGCGCCGATGGTTTCCAGGAGCCGCCGCCAGCCGGGCCGCCGCCGGTCACGCTTCGGATAGTCGCAGCCGTTCAGGATGCCGGTCAGTCGTCCTTGCGCAGAAGCCGCACGGAGATCCTGTTCGAGACCCTCGCCGCCGGAAAAGCCTCGTGCCGGATCGCTCGGCAGGAGTATTTCCCTTGCGTAGGTCGGCGACACCGTATTGACCTTGTCCGCAAGGCGAATACCGACCGCCATCGGATTGACGCAGTCTGGATAACGCGGGTCGGCGACCACAGCAGCATCGTATCGAAGGTCCGGGAACCAGCACTCCAGCGACGATGCATCGCCGCGAAGCGGGCGGATTCCCTGGAAGGCAAGGTTGTGTATGGTGTACACGGTCCGGATATCGCGCAATCCGGCGTATCGTGCGGCGCTGGCGCGCAACAGGCAATACAGCGCCGCGTGCCAGTCATGCAGGTGCACGACCTGTGGTGGCTGTTCGAGACCGGCTATGTAGGCTGCTGCCGCCGCGGACAACAGGGCGAATTTTCCGGCATCACTGGCAAAGGGCCGCCCGGATCCGTCGTCCAGGTATATACGACCGGCGCCTCGTGGGGAAAACAGCGGGTGTTCCAGGACGACGTTTCGTACCCGGGAATCGAAGCCCGGTACTTCGATGACCTCCACCTCGAGAATGTCCTCGCCGAAGGGCAACTCGAGCGTAGAGACCTGGCGGGCGCCGCCGAGTTTGCTCAGCGCACCGTACGCCGGCGTGATCACGGTCGTTGTGCATCCCGCATCCGCAAGTGCGCGGGGCAGATCACGTACGACGTCGCCTATGCCGCCAACCTTGCCACCCGGTAACGCCGCATTCTCGGCGGCAACGAAGATTATCTGTTGATTGTTGATGATCGACGACCCGGCCTAGCGAGTAAAATGCAGTTGCTGTCCGAGCATTTCGGCAGTGACCAGCGTCAGGCCGCTGTCGGTAACACGAAATCCACGGGCACGGTCGGCGTTGGCGTCTTCGCCCACGACTGTACCTTCGGGCAGCACCGCGCCCCGGTCGATGATCGCCCGGGTCACCCGGCAGTTCTGCTCCATGCGCACGTCCGGCAGGACTACCGAATCGTTCACCTTGCTGTGCGAATGAATCCGGCAGTTCGAGAACAACAATGACTTCCTGACGGTCGCTCCCGATACGATACAGCCGCCTGATACCATCGATTGAAAGGCTTCGCCGCGCCGGTCCGGATCGTCGAATACGAACTTCGCCGGCGGCAGCTGGCTCTGGTGGGTGAAGATCGGCCACAACGCGTCGTAAAGATTCAGTTGCGGGATGACGGCAATCAGCTCCATGTTGGCTTCCCAGAATGCATCGAGTGTACCGACGTCGCGCCAGTACGCCTGCTGCTGTGTATCGGGGTCCCGAAAGGGATACGCATAGACCCGATAATTCCTGATGATCGACGGAATGACATTGCGGCCGAAATCGTGATTGGTACCGGGGGTGTCGGCGTCCTTGATGACCTGCTCGAACAGGAAGCCGGTATTGAATACGTAGTTGCCCATCGATGCCAGGCAGACGTCCGGCCGGCCGGGGAGGGGCGTGGGATGTTCGGGTTTTTCGTGAAAGGCGATCACGCGCCCGTTTTCGTCGACCGTCATGACGCCGAGCGAACCGGCAGCTTCGGCCAGTGGAACCTCGATGCAGCAAACCGTCATGTCGGCCTCCATTTCGACATGCGCTGCAAGAAAGGGGCCGTAATCCATTTTGTAGATGTGGTCACCCGAGAGTATCAGGACCAGCCGCGGCTTATGCGCGCGGATGATATCGAGGTTCTGGTAAACCGCATCGGCCGTGCCGCGATACCACTCGCCGCCGATGCGCTGCGACGCCGGCAGGATCTCGATGAACTCGCGGTCGCCGGCATTCAGCCAGGACCAGCCCTGCACCAGGTGCCGGATCAGTGAGTGTGCTTTGTATTGCGTCAGTACGCCAATACGGCGTATGCCCGAATTGATGCAATTCGATAATGGAAAGTCGATGATGCGAAACTTCCCGCCGAAGAACAAAGAGGGCTTCGCGCGCCACTTGGTCAGCTCGAAGAGGCGAGAGCCCTGGCCGCCGGCGAGAATCAGCGCAAGCGAATCCCGTGTCAGCAGACTGACGTAACGGCTGTCTTCGCTTTTCTTGCTGGCAGGTATCGTACGAGCCTCCTGTTCTTGTTATCGCTCAGCGCACCGGCCTGCGCCCGGAGTCGTCGACTCGTTGTGCTGTTGCATCCATCAGGGACGGGGCGAGCTGCTCCGCCCGCATGCGCCATCGCCAGTTGCCGGCAGACGTGCCCGGTGTATTCATCCGTGCTTCGGATCCCAAGCCAAGGTAATCCTGCAATGGTGCGATTGCAAGTCTTGCCCGGGTGGAAAAAGCCAATCCGATCAAGTCATTATGTACGGTATCCGACTGACCTCCGGTGATCTCCAGTACCGCCTTGCGGGTCCTTGCCATCGCCGCTTCGTCGCGAAGATTCTGTGCATTGCCGCGAAACCATCCGAGCGTGGTGTCGTTATCGTGGGTCCCGGTGTAGCAGACGCAGTCCTCGTCGATGTCTCCGGGGTTGAAATTGTCGTTGCCGACCTCGAATTGCAGAACCTTCATGCCGGGGATCCGGTGCCGTTCACGCAATGCATCGACCGCGGGTGTGATCACCCCGAGGTCCTCGGCAACGATCGGCAATTGACCCAGTCCCTTATTCATCGCGTCGAAGATCGCGTCGCGGGGTCCCGGCAACCACTCGCCGGCGCGCGCGCTCGTCGCACCGAAGGGTACCGACCAGTACGACTCGAAGCCACGAAAATGATCGATGCGCACGATGTCCGCGAATTCCGCCGAATGACGCAGGCGCTCGATCCACCAACGGTATCCCGTCCTCGCATGGCGATCCCAGTCATACAGAGGATTGCCCCACAGCTGACCCTCCTCGCTGAAGTAGTCCGGCGGCACGCCGGCCACGAATCCGGGACGGCCGTTGCCATCCATACTGAGCAGGTTGCGATTGGCCCAGGCATCCGAGCTGTCGAGCGCGATATAGATCGGCAGGTCGCCGAACAGCAAAACGCCTCGCTCGGCGGCATAGTCCCTGAGCTGTCGCCATTGCCAGTGAAACAGGAACTGAATGATCTTGACGTTGGCGATCGCCGATGCCGCATCTGATTGCAGCTTGTGCAATGCGGTGGAATCGCGGTGGACGTAAGCTGCAGCCCATTCCGGCCATGACCGTTCATCGTGGTGTGCTTTCAGGACACGATACATTGCGTAGTCGTTCAGCCAGCGGGCATCGTGACGGTCCAGGAACCGGTCGAAGTCCGACTTGACAGCGGAATTTGCCTGCGCTTCGAATCGGCCGGCAGCGCGTTGCAGCAAAGCTTTCTTCCTCGGGATCAGCGCACCGTAGTCGACAAAATCTGTGTGCAGCCCAAGCATGCTGTCCGCTTCGATCGACGTCAGCAAACCCGTGCGGATCAGTGATGCCGTGTCGATGAGCAGTTCGTTTCCGGCGAACGTGGAAAGCGGCTGGTAGGGCGAATCGCCATAGGCCGTCGGTCCCAGCGGCAGGAATTGCCAGACACGCAGGTTCATCCTGACCATAGCATCGATGAACTCGCGAGCTGCGTCGCCGATTTCACCAATGCCGTAATTCCCCGGCAACGACGTTATGTGCAGTCCGATGCCGGCCTGGCGCTGCCGCGGCAGGACCTCGACGCTCTTGAGAGTTACACTTGTCATGGATATTCCGAATCATCTCCGTACAAAGGTTATCTGCACACAGTCGCGCAGTGTCGCCGATTGCCGGGTCGGAGTATAAATGTCCGAACATGTCCGGCGACAAGCCGGCCGATTCATGGAGTCATGATGCGCACGCAATGCCTGTTGATCGGTGATATCGGCGGTACGAACGCGCGATTTGCACTGGCCGACCCGAAGCGGACCGGATTTCACTCCGAAGTCACCCTGCATTGCAAGGATTTCGAGGCACCCGAGCTTGCGATCCGGCATTACCTCAAACGCGTGCAGGCGCAGGATCCGGCCGTAATCTGTCTTGCAGTGGCGGGGCCGATCGTCGACGGCCGCGTTCGCTTCACCAACAATGACTGGAGCATCAACGCGGAGGATCTTCGAGAAGCTTTCGGTGAACCGGTGGTGGTGCTGTGCAACGATTTCGAGGCAATCGCGTATTCCATTCCTTTCCTGCAGGAGTCCGATTGCCTGGCCGTGGGCCTTCCGGCGCCGGGCCCGTTGCCGGAGGGCGACTTTGCCGTGGGCGTCATCGGGCCGGGCACCGGGCTCGGAGCCGCGGGCCTGTACATGCGCGACGGCAGTATCTTCCCGGTCGTCGGTGAAGCCGGGCACGTCGGATTCGCGCCGGAGACCCAGGTACAGATCGATGTGTTTGCAGCGCTGCGTGAGCGCTTCGATCGTGTCTCCGACGAAAGGCTGGTGTCCGGCCCGGGGCTGGAGAATATCTACTGGGCCCTTTCGCGTATCCACGGGGACAAATCGGCGAGCCTGCCTGCGTCGGAGATCTGCCGCGCCGCCGCCGGAGGCAACGGCGGGCGGGCGGCCGAGGCATTGCAACTGTTTTTCGAGATCCTGGGCCAGGTCGCGGGGAACCTCGCGCTGGCGCTCGGCGCCACCGACCGAATCTACATTGCGGGCGGCATCGCACGCCGCTACCCGGACCTCTTGGTCGGCAGCCGCTTTCGCAGTGGTTTCGAAGCAAAAGGCCGGCATCGCTCGCTGATGGAACGCATCCCGACACAACTGATCGTCTATGCCGAACCCGGATTGCTGGGTGCTGCGTACCGTGCACAGCAACTGTGGCGTGCACAAAACTGATGTACATCGGGAATTCCTGCCCGCGCCGCCGGTCGAAAGCGCAGGTTGCGCGTTAACAGAGCGGGACTACATGTCGACTGACGAGAAGACCATCGCGCGGCGAGATTTCCTGGTAACGATAGGCCGGGTGGCAGGAAGCGCGGCGATGCTGCGTACGATGGCAGCGATCGGCGTGGGTGTATCGACCGCGTCCTGCGGGTCCTCGTCGGCGGCACCCGGTGCGCCCGTGCAGCCGCCGCCACCGCCGCGCATGCAGTCACCCCGGCCGGGCGACTGGCCGGCCAATGTCGGCGTCGGCAAGACCGTGGTGATACTCGGCGCCGGCATTGCCGGCATGACCGCCGCGTTCGAGATGCGCAAACTCGGCTATGACTGCACCATCCTGGAAGCGACGGCCGTGGCCGGCGGGCGCAACCGCACGCTGCGCGGGGGCGACAGCGCCGTCGAAACGGACTCGGTACAGGTCTGTACCTTCGATGCCGACCCGGATCACTACTTCAACCCGGGCCCGGCACGAATCTCGCATCATCACGAATTCCTGCTCGGATATTGCCGCCAGTTCGGCATAGCGCTGGAAACCTTCGTCAACGACAACCATGCAGCGCTGCTGCATTCGAGCACGTCCTTCGGCGGCCAGCCGCAGATCAAACGCCGCGTGGTCGCGGATACCCGTGGCAATATCGCGAGGCTCCTCGCGATGGCGGTCAACCAGAATGCACTCGACCAGCAGCTGTCGGCGACGGACAAGGCCAATATTCTTGCGATGTTGCAGGAATTCGGCGACCTGGACGGCAACTACAATTACACCGGCACCGAACGCGCGGGCTTCCCCGGCCAGGAGAACACCGGCAGCCGGCGGCGCGGTGAGCTGGTGACGCCGCTGCAATTGCAGGAACTCATCAGCGAGACGTTCTGGCAATTGCGACAGGACTACGGGCAGGGGCTGGACCAGCAACCGACCATGCTGCAGCCGGTCGGTGGCATGGACAGGATCGGCCGGGCCTTCGAACAACAGGTTGCGGCGGATATTGTCTACGAAGCCGTGGTCGGCGAAATTCGCAAGACCGCGAGCGGCGTGCGAATCGTGTACCAGGACCGTTTCGGTGCGATGTCCGGCGTCGATGCCGATTACTGCCTGTGCACGATTCCGGCTACCGTGCTGCGCAACATTGCCAACGATTTTTCCGCGGCGCACCTCTCCGCGATCAGCAATTTCCAGTACTCGTCGGCCGGAAAAATCGCATTCCAGTCCCGGCGTTTCTGGGAACAGGACCACAACATCTATGGCGGCATTTCCTGGACGACCCAGGACATCACACAAATCTGGTACCCGAACCAGGGTTTTGGCAGGGACTCCGGTGTGATTGTCGGTGCGTACATGTTCGGCGGGCCCGCCGGCAACACCTTTGCTGCGCAGACGCCGCAGCAGCGCATCAATGCCTGCATCACCCAGGGTGGTCGCCTGCACGCGGAATATGCGGCGGAAGTGCAGCGCGGCATCAGCGTCGCCTGGCTCAAGGTGCCGTTCCAGCTCGGTGCCTGGGGCATCTCCGATCCCGGGATACTGTTGTCACCGGACGGGAACATCTTTTTCGCCGGCGAGCACCTGAGTTTGCTGCAGGGCTGGCAGGAGGGGGCCATACTCTCAGCCTATCACGCGATCGACGGCATCGTCGCACGGGATGTCGTCTAGCGGTTTGTTTCCTCGTCCCGGTACAGCGTGCCGAACAGGAAATCGCACAGCGGATAGGTGATATTGAAGTTGTATCGCGTCATCCACTGCCGGTTGTGATGCCGGATATGGTGCTGCCGCAGGCGGCTCATGAACGGCAGGCGCCCGATCCAGGACTGCGGCTTCGAGTGATACGCGAAATGCAGGAGTTCATAATTCAGGAAATACAACACCGCCGTCAGAACGAACAGGAAAGCGACGTTTGGCGACAACAGGAAGTACAGTAATGCCCCTATCGGTACAGCAAAAAAGCCGATGAAAAACACCAGCAGCACGGGCGGAAACAGCACCGCCTTGTAGTCCTGGCTGGAATCGAAGGTGGCCGCCTGGTCGGTAAAGAACGCGTGGTGTTCGACCGAATGGCGTTGAAACACGGCGGACAGGTAGCGTTTCCTGTGATGCATGGGACCGCGGTGCCCGAGGTACTCGCTGAGATTGGCGTAGGCGAAGGTCAGTGGAATTGTCAGCCATTCCAGTGTCCGGACATCGTCGAGCTGGATCACGCAGAGCAGTACGAGGGCAAGACAAACAGTGATGGTCGTAGCCAGATGCAGGGGGCCGGAGTAGTCGGGAGAAATCCGCTGTGCCCGGAACTGGGCACGTGCTTCGTCAACGCCAAGTTGCGGCATGTTCGCCTACGTCAGCAGTTCATGGTCCGCCGGCAGTTTGTGCGTGACCCACATCGCGAGACGATGCTTGATATTTGGAAGCGACTTTTGATCATTCGGCAAAGGGATGATCTCCTTGTCGTGCACCAGCAGGCGGTAGGCATATTCGATTTTGAGGTCATGGCTGTCGGTGGGCTCGAATTCGACGATGCCGCGCCGCACGGCGTCATCCATGACGATTCGCAGCGCTTCACGCAGAAGCCCTGCTTCGTTCTTCAGCTTCTTCGTCACCGTGGCATCCGAATATGAACCCGGATGCCAGTCTAGCAGCGGATGCGCGACGATGAAAAAGGGCCGGACAGCACTGCTGTCCCATAATTGAGCCAAGGACAGTAACCGCGACAAAGGTGCCGGGTTTATTCAGCGACTAAGCAGGGCACGACAGCCGGGGGGAGCCATCCCACAAACGACCCGCCCGGCAACTGTCCTGGGAGTCGGCGGAGAGTGCGTGCTCCGGCCCAAACGTTGGTCGCGCTGTTTCAGCACGGCAGTCGGGGGGAGGCCTGTGACGGGAATTAAGCGGACCGCAGGGAGCCATCCCACAAACGACCAGCCCGGTGACTGTCCTTGGCTCTTTTATGGGAACGCAGTGATCCGGCGCTTTTTTCCTAGCGCTTGTTCAGGTGCACGTAGTTGCGTTGCACCGGCCCGGTGTAGAGCTGCCGGGGGCGGCTGATCCGCAAAGCCGGGTCCGTGATCATCTCGCGCCAGTGCGCAACCCACCCGACCGTGCGGCCAATGGCAAACATGACGGTAAACATCGACGTCGGGATACCGAGCGCTTTGTAAATGATGCCGGAATAGAAATCGACATTCGGATACAGGTTCTTCTCGATGAAATATTCGTCCTTCAGCGCAATTTCCTCGAGTGCAAGCGCAAGGTCGAACATCGGTGTATCGGTACGTCCCATCTGCGCCAGGACCTTGTGGCACATCTCGCGGATGATGGTGGCGCGGGGATCGAAGTTCTTGTACACGCGGTGGCCGAATCCCATCAGTCGGAACGAGTCGGATTTGTCCTTGGCGCGTGCAACGAACTTCGGAATGTTCCTGGCATCTCCGATTTCCTCGAGCATGCGCAGCACGGCTTCGTTCGCCCCGCCGTGTGCGGGGCCCCACAATGCGGCGATGCCCGCCGCAATCGCCGAATAAGGATTGGCGCCTGAGCTGCCGGCCATTCTGACTGTCGACGTGGAACAGTTCTGCTCGTGGTCGGCGTGGAGGATGAACAGCAGATCCAGGGCCTGCGCCGCAATCTTGTTGATCTGATACGTCTCGGCCGGCACGGCAAAGAACATGTGGAGCAGGTTCTCCGTGTAGTTCAGGTCGTTTCGCGGATAGACGAACGGCTGGCCAGCGGTGAGCTTGTGCGCCGCGGCCGCGATGGTCGGAAGTTTGGCGAGGATGCGATGGGTAAAGATGTCATGAGTACCCGGGTCATTCACATCCATCGTGTCGTGATAATAGGCAGACATCGAGCCGACCACGGCGGACAACATTGCCATCGGGTGGGCGTCGTAACGAAACCCGTTGAAGAATCGCAGCATTCCTTCATTGAGCATGGTGTGGGTGCGAATCGATGTATCGAACGCATCCAGTTGGGGCTTGTTGGGCAGCTCGCCATAGAGGAGCAGGTAGGCAACCTCGATGAAGTTCGAGTTCTGCGCCAGCTGCTCGATTGGAATGCCGCGATACAGCAAGACCCCTTCATCGCCGTCGATAAAGGTGATGTCACTCTTGCAACTGCCCGTCGCGACGTAACCGGGATCGAACGTAAATACGCCCTGTTCCTTGTATAGCTTCCCGATATCGATGACGTCCGGCCCCAGCGTACCTTTGTGTACGGGAAGCGTCGTGGACTTGCCGTCCGGGCCGGTCAGCGTATATGCGTCTTTGCTCATGTTTTTCCTTGGTTTCGGTTCACGCAGGCCGGCTCATTGCGAGCCCGGTCGCCGCGGCGGCGCGCCACGCACACGAATCGGGCGCAGCAGTCACACCGCCTGCAGCCCGTCATGGTGCCGCAAGCTTGAAAAGTGAGCAAATGAAACCGGCGGCGGAACCGCCTCGCGTCAGCTGATGCCGTACTTGCGACGGAACTTGTCGACCCGGCCACCGCTGTCCACGATCTTCTGCTTGCCGGTATAGAACGGATGGCAGGAAGAGCAGACTTCGATACCGAGGTCCTCGCCGAGCGTCGAACGTGTCGTGAACTCGTTGCCGCAACTGCATGTCACCTTGATCTCTTTGTAGTTGGGATGAATCTCGGGCTTCATATGGATACCTCGGGGTGTCGTTCCTGCCGACGCCGTAAGCGGTGGCAGGCCGAAAAGGCCGCGTAGCATATAGGTAAGACGTTTTTGTCGCAAGGAGGGACGGGGGAGCGCAGCCGGCCGCAATTATTATCCACAAAAGTTGTGGATAAGATTGTGGAAGGAAATTGAGTCAGTGAGCTAAGTGAGCATTTCTAAAGCCCGAGTACCAATATGTCTATTTTGTGTCCAAATATAAAACATTTTCGTTTTCAATTACTTACTCGTGATTTTGAACGGC